>JAJRVH010000036.1 GCA_021545625.1 Zetaproteobacteria bacterium | reverse complement strand
TCGCATCGTTCTGCTTCGGCATGGCAACGCCGGTGCTCGACGGCAATGTAAAACGGGTGCTGAAACGCTGGCATGCCTGCCCGGAGGCGAATGACGCAAAACTCTGGCTGCTGGCGCAGCAGGCCATCGGGATATCCGGCCATCCGGCCGACTGGAACCAGGCCATGATGGAGCTCGGCGCGACCATCTGCAGGCCGTCCGCCCCCGATTGCGATGTCTGTCCGATCCAAGCCCACTGCGCATCCGCCTTTGACGTCGCCGGATCCGCGCCGCGCCGCAAGAAGACGCCGGTACGGAATTTTTACTGGCGTCTGGCGCTGCATCATTGTCCCGAGCGTGGCCTCTGGCTTGTACAACGCCCGCCTCAGGGGATCTGGGCCGGCCTCTGGACGCCGCCGATCACGGAACTGGAACGGGCGCCGGAATACGCGCCCTGCCATATCCATATCCTCACCCACCGCCGCCTGCACCTGTACGGGGTTGTCTGCGCCGGAGAGCCGGAAGGCGACGGCAGATGGATAGCAGATACCACCCGACTGGCCTTGCCGACCGGCATCCGTCGCTTGCTGGAAAAACGAAGGAATATCTCGGGATGACGAATCGCGGGCGCATCATACGGAAACGGCATGCGCTTTTCGCGCTGATGCTGATGCTGATGTCGAACAGCCCGGCAACGGAAGCGGCAACGATGCAGGGCATGGTGGTTGCGGCACACCCGCTGGCGGCCGAAGCCGGCGTCAAAATGCTGGAGAAGGGAGGCAATGCCTTCGATGCGGCGGCGGCGACCGCGCTGGCGCTCGGCGTCGTCGAACCGGGCTCGTCCGGCATCGGCGGTGGCGGCTTTTTCCTGCTTTATATCGCCAAACAGGACCGCTTTGTCATGATCGACGCCAGAGAGACAGCCCCCTTGCTGGCCGGGCATGGCGAACTGTACGAGTATCAATCCAGCATCGACGGACCTCAAAGCGCCGGCGTACCGGGACTGGCTGCAGGTGTCGACCGGCTGGTTTCGAAATACGGCAGGCTGAAACGAAGCGAGGTTGTGGAGCCGGCCGTCCGGCTCGCCCGCGCCGGCTTCCCGGTCGACCAGCGGCTGGCCGGCATGATCCGCTGGCGCAGCAAGGCCTTCAATGATGCGGCCAGACGAATCTTCGACAAGCGTCAGGGCGAAATCATCCGTCAGCCGGCGCTGGCCGAAACGCTGACGCGGTTTGCTGCCGGAGGTATCGAGGAGTTTTATCGCGGTGAAACAGCCGGCCGGCTGGTGGCGGACATGCGGCGCGATGGCGGTCTGCTCCGGCTTCGGGATCTGGCGGACTACAGGGCCATTGAACGCCGGCCGGTGATGTTCGACTTCCAGGGATTCCGCTTTATCTCCGCAGCGCTTCCCTCATCCGGCGGCATGACGCTGGCGCATATTTTCGGCCAGCTGAAAGACGATGACCTGAAAAGCCTTGCCGCCGCTGACCGGGCTCACCTGCTGATCGAGACGATGAAGCGCGCCTACCGCGACCGCAACCGGTATCTCGGGGATACCGATTTTGTTCCCGTCCCCCGGGACTATCTTGATACGGCGCGGCTGAAGCGCTTGCGCGACTCCGTCGACATGCGCCGTGCAACGCCGGCGGACAGGCTTGCCGGTTTCGCCGAGCCGGGCGGCGCCAGCGTGGACACCACGCATTTCTCCATCATCGACGGGGAGGGCAATATGGTGTCGGCCACGCTGTCGATCAACTATGGTTTTGGCTCCGGCTATCTGTCGCCGGCCACCGGCATCCTGCTCAACGACGAAATGGACGATTTCGCGACCCGTCCGGGCAAGCCAAATGCCTACGGACTGGTTCAGGGCAAGGCGAACGCCGTCGCACCCGGCAAGCGCATGCTGTCGTCCATGACGCCTACTTTTATTATTGGCCCGCATCGCACCTTGATAGTTGGCACGCCCGGAGGCTCCCGCATTATCTCGATGGTACTGCTCGCAGCCATCGCTTTCATGCTTGACGAGGAGCCGCCCGAGCACTGGGTCGATGCGCCCCGCTTCCACCACCAGTTTCTGCCCGATATCGTGCAATTCGAGCCGGGCGCATTCGCGCCGGAAGTGTCCGCCGAACTGCGGCGGCGGGGGCATGTACTCAGCCCCGTGACGCGTCGTTACGGCAACATGCAGGCCCTGCTGGTCGATCGGAAAAAAGGACGCACCATCGGCCTGAGCGATGGCAGGGGAAGCGGTTCCGCCCTCTCCCGCTAAACGCATCCTGCTGGATGTCCGGCATATTTCTTGCTTCTCTCCTAATGCTCAACAGGTGCGCCTGTCCGCGCTTGCCTTCCCGCAAGCGGCATAGCAGACTCTGGAATTTCCGGAACATTCTGCAATATCAACAGGTTACTGACCATGGAGGGTGAGCCTTGCAAAAAACAATACGCTTGAACGATGACAGAAATTGCAGGGGATTCACCCTGATCGAAAGCATGGTCACAATGCTGATCGTATCCGTGGCCCTGCTGGCGCTGGGCGGCCTGCTGGTTCAGTCCATCCGTATCAACGATGCCAGTGAAATCCGCATGGATGAAGCCAGCATCTCGCAAAGCATCCTGAACGATTACGCATCCCGGGCCATGGCCGGACAGCTTGCCGCCGGCACATATTCGGGCACACGCAACAGCACGCAATATACACTAACCGCTTCCCAGTCCGGGGCCGGACGCTGGTTGCTGGATGTCTCCCTGCTCCCCGCCCAGGGAAATGCTCCCGGCAAGGCATTTCAAAACAGCCTTGTCGTAACCACCCTCGCCGGCCTCAACGCCGGTAACAACGGCGGCAACAACGGCGGCAACAACGGCGGCAACAACGGCGGCAACAACGGCGGCAACAACGGCGGTAACAACGGCGGCAACAACGGCGGCAACAACGGCGGCAACAACGGCGGCAACAACGGCGGCAACAACGGCGGCAACAACGGCGGCAAC
>JAJRVH010000035.1 GCA_021545625.1 Zetaproteobacteria bacterium | reverse complement strand
TACGTAAACACCCCTATCTTCTGTCAACCGATTTTTATTTTCCCTAAAGTTTTTTACCTAACCTTTAATGCGCTGTTGCCCCGGTATCATCGAGATAAATACCGCTGACGCTCCCCGGCACAAAGCTTTCGGGCATACTCATCCCGGCCGGAAGCCGAGTCAAGGCATGTTCAAGCACCTGATCCATATGTGCCACGGTATGAACCTGCAAGCCCTTCAGGACATCATCATGAATATCCTTCAAGTCCTTCGCATTCTCAACAGGAATGATCGCCTCCGTCAAGCCTCCGCGGTGCGCGGCCAGAAGCTTCTCCTTCAGGCCTCCGATAGACAGCGCCTTGCCACGCAGCGTGATCTCGCCGGTCATGCAGACATTGCGCTTGACCGGAATACCTGTCAATGCCGAAACAATCGATGTCGCCATCGCCAGTCCGGCCGACGGACCGTCCTTCGGAATCGCACCCTCCGGCACATGCACATGGATATCGACCTTCTGATGAAAGTCCGGCTTCAGACCCAGCTGCTTGGCACGCGAACGCACATAGGTGAAGGCGGCCTGAATCGACTCCTGCATCACATCGCCAAGCTGGCCGGTTACGGTCAGCTTGCCCTTGCCCGGCATCAGCGCCGTTTCGATCGACAGCAGCTCGCCTCCGACCTCGGTCCAGGCAAGCCCCGTCACCACGCCGACCTGGTCCTCTTCCTCAGCCAGCCCGAACATGTGCTTGCGCACGCCGAGATACGCCTCGATATCGGCGGCCGTGATCCTGACCGGCTTGCGTTCCTGCGACTGCACCATCTGGCGCGCCACCTTGCGGCACAGCTTGGCCAGCTCCCGCGACAAACCACGCACACCGGCCTCGCGCGTATAATAGCGGATGATCTCGATCAGCGCGCTTTCGTCGATCTCCAGCTGCTCCGGCTTCAGGCCGTGGTTCTTCAGCTGCTTGCCGACCAGATAGCGGCGGGCAATTTCCAGCTTTTCCTTCTCGGTATAGCCGGAAATACGGATGATCTCCATGCGATCCAGCAACGGCCCGGGTATATTCAGGCTGTTGGCCGTGGTAATGAACATCACCTCGGACAGATCGTAATCCACCTCGAGAAAATGGTCGTTGAAGCTGTTGTTCTGCTCCGGATCCAGCACCTCGAGCAGGGCCGCCGACGGATCACCGCGGAAGTCGGCGCCGAGCTTGTCAATCTCATCAAGCAGGATCAGCGGGTTCTTCGTGCCGGCCTTCTTCATCGACTGCAGCACCTTGCCCGGCATCGAGCCGATATAGGTACGCCGGTGACCGCGAATCTCGGCCTCGTCGCGCACACCGCCCAGGCTCATGCGCACGAAACGGCGGCGTGTCGCACGGGCAATGGACTTGGCCAGCGAGGTCTTGCCCACGCCCGGGGGGCCGACAAAGCAGAGGATCGGTCCTTTCATCTTGCGTACCAGCTGCAGCACGGCCAGATGTTCGAGAATACGCTCCTTGACCTTTTCCAGGCCATAGTGGTCGGCCTCGAGAATCTTCTCCGCCGCGGTGATATCGCGGCAAACCTTGGAACGCTTCTTCCACGGCAGTTCGATCAGCCAGTCCAGATAGGTCCGCACGACCGTCGCCTCGGCACTCATGGCCGGCATCATCTTCAAGCGCTTGAATTCGGCCTCGGCCTTGATCCTGGCCTCCTTGCTCAGACCGACCGACTCGATCTTCTCCTGCAACTTCTGCAAATCGGCCTCGGCATCCTCGTCGCCCAGCTCCTTCTGGATCGCCTTCATCTGTTCGGAGAGATAATACTCGCGCTGACTTTTCTCCATCTGCCGCTTGACCCGCGAACGAATGCGCTTGTCGACCTGCAGCAGCTCGATCTCGTCCTCCATATGGGCATAGAGCTGCTCCAGGCGCTCGATCACGCTGGCCAGCTCCAGCAGAGCCTGCTTCTCCTCGACCTTCAGATTCAGATGCGCTGCAATCGTATCGGCCAGCTTGTCCACTTCCTCAACCGCCGAGACCGATACCATGACCTCGGCCGGCAGCTTCTTGTTCAGCTTGACATAGGACTCGAACTTCTGGATCACCGAACGGGCGACGGCCTCCTTCTCGGCCTCGTCCTCGTCGGCCTCGGGCAATACCGAGAAATGACCGCGCAGGCATGATTCATCGGCCACCACATCGCTGACCCGCACGCGCGGGCCGCCCTCGACAAGCACCTTGATCGTGCCATCGGGCAGCTTCAGCAACTGCAGGATATTGCCCAGCGTGCCGATCTCGTAGAGATCCCCCGCGGCCGGATCGTCGTTCGAGGCATCCTTCTGGGCCACGAGCAGGATCGTCTTGCCCGACTGCATCACCTCTTCAAGCGCCTTGACCGATTTATCGCGCCCGACGAACAGCGGCACGATCATATACGGAAACACGACAATATCGCGCAGCGGCAGAACCGGCAGCGTGCCCTGCATCGCCTGCATGCCACCTTCCTCACTTTTTTCCTTGGTCCATTCAGCCATTATCAGCTCCTTCGAACACGAATGGCCGCACGGATGCGCGGACTCATGTCCGGATTCGTTTTTCTGTCATCTGGGCGCTCCGGCGAAGCGGAGCCGGGGAGAAGCGGGGGCGAAATCAGGAAGCGGCCTCGGCGCGTTCTTCCTCGGCGCGGAACACCAGCATCGGCGGCGCCTTGCCTTCCACGACATCGCGATTGATTACGCATATCTCGACATTGCCCATCGTTGGAATGTCGTACATTACGTCGAGCATCACCGATTCCATGATCGCCCGCAGGCCGCGCGCACCTGTCTTGCGCTCGATCGCCTTCTCGGCAATCGCTTCCAGCGCATCGTCGGTGAAATTCAGCTCCACGTCATCATACTTCATCAATGCCTGATACTGCTTGACCAGCGCATTCTTGGGCTCGGTCAGGATGCGCAGCAGCGCCTCCTTGTCCAGCTGGCCAAGCGTCGCAATCGCCGGCAGGCGGCCGACAAGTTCCGGAATCAGACCGAACTTGATCAGATCCTCCGGCTCTACCTGGCTGAGGATCTCGCCGATATCCTTCTCATCGTCCGCCGTCACATCG
>JAJRVH010000004.1 GCA_021545625.1 Zetaproteobacteria bacterium | reverse complement strand
TTGGAAATCAGACGCGCAGCAGATCGATAAACGAATCGTGCAACAGGGCGTTCGTGGCCAGGATATCGCCCTTGTCGAGATCGACGGAAGAACCGTTCAGGTCGGTCGCCATGCCGCCGGCCTCCTGCACCAGCAGATATCCCGCGGCAATATCCCACGACTTCAGACCCGCCTCCCAGTATGCATCCAGACGGCCGGCCGCGACATAGGCCAGATCGAGGGCCGCCGAACCGCCCCGACGATAGCTGTCGACGCTGTGCATGCAGCGCTGCATGCGCTTTTCGAACAGATCGATATGCTCGCGCTGGTAGGAAGGGAGGCCCGAGGCGAACAATGCGTGATCGGAGCGAGACTGACGACTGACGCGCAGCCGGCGACGGTTCAGAAAGGCGCCGTTGCCGTTGCGGGCCTCGAAGGTTTCGTTACGGATCGGATCGTGGATCACGGCCAGCAGCGGCTTGCCGTCCTTCCAGGCGGCGATGGATACGGCAAAGTGCGGATAACCGTGGATGAAATTGGTCGTTCCGTCCAGCGGATCGATATACCACTGGACAGAGGCCTTCGGATTGACATGCCGGTCCATCTCCTCGCCGACGATGCCGTGATCCGGATAATGCCGGGATATTTCGCGCAGGATCGCGGCCTCGGCGCGCTGATCGACATCGGTGACGTAGTCCCGATCCGTCTTTTGCTGCACCTTCAGCCCGTCCCGTTCATCGAATGCCCGGGCAATCATATCTCCGGCCCGCCTGGCGGCCCGCACGGCAACATACAACACGTAAAACTCCTGTCATTCCGAAGGCTCGGCAACACCGGCCGGGGGCGGTTCCGCCCGCTGCAAAGTCTAGCATGCGGACATGCCGAAGTCCGCCAGTAATTGTCCTCCGCAACCGTCGCCGCCCGCTTGCAGGCCGGTGGAAAGCGACTAGACTTGTTGAAAACGCCGCGAGGGGAAGAAAATCAGGAAGTTCATTATCGAAAACTGGCTGATCAGGCGCAGCCAGCCTGGCAACCAGTCCGTGATCAGCGCCCAGACGCAACAGGTTCGGGCCCGCATGCTGTTCGCGGTGGCGGGGCTGATCTACCTGCAACAGCATGCAGTCTTCTTCTCCCAGTATCGGCAACCCTTCCTGATTGCTGCGGCCGTTTATTTTGCCTATAACCTGTTTTCCCTGCCGGCCATCCGTCGCCGGCCGCTGTCCGCGTTCCGCACGCTGTTCGCGCCGTTGTTCGATATCTTCATCGTCAGCTTCGCCGCCGTCATCGACGGCGGCCATGCCAGCGGCATCTATTTCATGTTGCTGGTGATTATCTTCGGCAACGGTTTCCGGTACGGCAATGCCCTGCTTCTCTATACCCAGGCACTGGCGATTGTCGGACTGATCGGCGTCGCGATTATCACACTGTTCAACATGCACCTGGATCTGGACCGTACCTTGCTGGTCTGGCAACTGGCCGGGCTGATCGTTATTCCATCCTATATCTATCTGATCGAGAAAAAGGCCGAACGCGCCATGCGCGGCCAGAACGAGGCGGAGGAAGCCTCTTTCAGCCTGCTCGACCAGGGGCCGCTGCCGGTATTCACCTATGACCTGGACAGCAACGGCCAGCCGCGCATCCTCTATGCCAACGCGGCCATCAGCGATGTCTTCCGGGATCATTACACGCGCCTGATCGGCGAGCAGCCCGACATGCTGGCCCTGCTCGAGGACGGCGAGGAGATGCTCGAATTCTGTCGCCGCACGCTGAGTCCGGTCCATCCGTCGGCCAGCCCCGATCACACCCGCCACAAGCATGTCATCTACATCCGCGGACGCGATCGTCAGGACAGTATCCTGCGCCTGATGTGCACCACCACTCGCATGCGCTGGCGCAACAAATGGATCGGCGTCTGTTTCATTCTCGATATCACCCAGCGGGAAACCACGCAGGCAAAACTCGAATCCCTGCACCGCCGGGGCTATATGTCGACGCTGGTCGCCGGACTGGTACACGATTTCCGCAACGTGCTGATCAGCATGATCGGTTATGCCGAGGTTTTGCAACTGGATGCGGAACAGCAACAGACCCGCGAACAGCTGCAGGCCATTATCGAGGCCGGCGAACGCGGAGCGGCGATGATCTCCCACCTGCTGACGCTGGATCAGGACGGCGAGGACAGTCCCTTCGAGCATGCAACGGGCAAACAGCTGAAAGCCGCGCTGGAAAACATTCTGGGGCTGGCGCGCCTGCAGCTTCCCGCCCATATCCAGCTTGTCTGCGATGTGGATGAACCGCTGCCCGACGCCAGCTGCAGCGTGCTGGAAATCGAGCAGATGCTGCTGAACCTGATCCACAACGCGACGGTGGCCATCCGCGAAGCCGGCCAGATCCGGGTCAGCATCGCTCCGGATCCGGAACACGAACTGAGCAGCGGAAAACATGCCGCTCTGCGCATCGAGGTGCATGACGACGGCATCGGCATTGCGCCCGAGGATATCGACAACATCTTCAAACCGTTCTGGACATCGCGCCGGCACGAAGGAGGAACCGGCCTCGGACTGGCGATGGTCAGCCGCATCGTCAAACAGCACAGCGGCCATATCGAGGTCGAATCGACGCCCGGCCGGGGAACCAGCTTCATCCTTCACCTTCCGCCTTACCTGGCGCGCAGGCAGGCGGTCTCCCCGGCCCGCATTGCGCAACGCCCGGTGGCGCCGGGCTCGCTGCACATCCTGCTCGTCGATGACGCCCCCGATGTACTGAAGATCCACCAGGCGCTGCTGCAGCGCCTGCATCATGAAGCCATCACCGCCGGGAACGGCCAGCAGGCGCTGGAGCTGTTCAGATCCGCCGCGCATCCGTTCGACCTCGTCATCACCGACTTCCGCATGCCGGTCATGAACGGCCTGGAACTGGTCGAGCAGATTCGCAAACTCGATGAACACATCCCCATCATCATGATCACCGCCTTCGGCGAGGATGAACTGCTGCAGAAGGTCGGCGGCTACGGTGTCCGGCTGCTCGGCAAGCCGGTTACGCTGGACCGGCTGAAAGAAGCGATCGAGGCGCTGCGACGACCTGCATAAGCGCTACATGCGATCGATCAGATCGCTGGCCCTGAAATCGTCATAGATCGCATCGCTGAAGTAAAGACCGTGCGCCGGCGCCGTCGCCGCGCCAAGCGAACGATCGCGGGATTGCAGCAGGGCCAGAAATTCATCGGGCGAGCGCTTGCCGGTGCCAACCTCGACCAGATTGCCGACCAGGTTGCGCACCATATGATAAAGGAAGGCATCGGCCGCCACATGAATTTGAAGCAGATGCCCCTGCCGCTCGATATCGACATGCGTGATGCGCCGCACCGCATGACGGGCCTGACAGCCGGCTGCGCGCAGGGCCCCGAAATCCTGTTCGCCCAGACAATGAAGCGCCGCATCACGCATCGCCTGGACGTCGAGCCGGCGCGGCATCCACCAGTGCTTCCACATCTCCAGCGCCGATGCGGTACGCCGGGTCCATATCCTGTACGCATAGGCGCGCCCGCGACAGTCGAAACGGGCATGGAACGCATGATCCACCTCCCGCACGCCGATGACCCGCACCGAAGGAGGCATCTGGGCGTTGCAGCCGTGCACATAGGCCCGCCGCGACCGCAGCCAGCGCGCGCGATCCACATCCACATGCACCGCCATCGCCTCGGCATGCACGCCGGCGTCCGTTCGTCCGGCGGCCACCGCCTGAACGGAACGGCCATCGATATGTCCGATCGCCTGCTGCAATACCTGCTGCACGGAAGTTGCATGCTCCTGTTGCTGCCAGCCGTGAAAACAGCGCCCGTCGTATTCGAGCACCATCACGATCCGCTGCAGATCCGCAGTCCCGTCCGTCACGTCAGCCATCGCGCGATCATAGCCGCTTCCATGCCGGCCATCATCAACACGATCACGGTGACCGGCATCGAACAGCGTCGCCGGCCGGCATACGGAATCCCCCGCGAAGGCCAGTTGAGCCACAACGCCGCCGCCACGCTGCGACCGGTCCGCAGCCCCTGCCTCATCGCCGACAGCAGCAATACCGGAAAATGCGGCCACCTCCCCTGCAGCCGCCAGCGATTGCCGAGTTCCGTCAGCAGCATGCGAATCTCGCGATACATGGCCGGCAGGAGCAGCAGATAGGGTGCGACATATCGCCGGATCGGCGGGATGGCGGCCACGAGACCCAACCATTCCCCACGCCGGAGCAATGCCGTCATCCACATCGCGGCGAGGAACAGCAGCACCAGATGCAATGAAACCCGCACCCCCTGCATCAACCCTTCCTTCGAAACGGGAATGCCCGGCCACCAGAGTTCGCCGGGCGTGAACAGCGCATGCACCAGCAGAGCCGGAACCAGGAACCAGCGCAACAGAAGCAGCAGCCGCCATAGTCTGACGCCGCCGTTCAGCATCCAGACCAACAGCACAAGTACCATGACGCCGGTCAGCGTCTGCTCAATGGATACGGCACATACGGCCCACGCCAGCGTTGTCAGCCCGAGAAGCAGGCGCGCCAGCACATGCCCGTCCAGAAGCAGGGATTTCATCAATCATCCGTCATGACAGCCGCAAACAAGTGAAGCCGGGCAATGCCCGGCTTCACTCCGTCGCAAGCATCATGCCTACTCTTTCTTGTCTTCATCCTCGTCGGTGAATTCGCTGAGCAAATCATCGAGCTTCTGGGTCGCCTCCTGATCCTCTTCCAGATCCAGCGTGATGCCGGCACTGTCCTCATCGGAAGCGGAAGTCCCGGCCTCCCCGATATCCGGCACATCATCCAGCGACTCCAGCATCGAATCGTCCAGCGCCTCGGCAGCATCAAGATTGAACTGAAGATCGTGCTCGCCGGTAGCCGTGAAGTCATCGGCTTCCTTCGCCACCTTATCCAGCGATGTGCGGATCGTGCTCGTGAAATCGTCGGCCGGTTCCACCTCGGCTTCCTCGATATCGAAACCGTCATCCAGATCGCCCTCGCCCAGATCGAGGGTCGTGGCTTCCTCCGCTGCAGGCTCGCCGCCTTCGGATACTTCGGTATCGATGGTATCGCCTCCCAGCGAGACATCCAGATCCGAAGCCTCCGCCTGCCGCTCATCTTCCGAAGCCTCGCCGGTTTCCGGCCCTTCGACGGCCGGCGCCTCGTCGCCAGCGCCGCTTTCGCCCATCAGATCCAGATCGTCGGTATCGACCGACGTATCCCTGGACCAGTCCATGGCCACCGTCTTTTCCAGATCGGCAGTCTCAATTTCAGCCTCCGGGCCGGCGTCACCCTGGCCTCCGCTATCCGGCAGATCGATGTCGGACAGATCGAAGTCGAGCCCGCCGTCATCCAGCCCAGCCTCGGGCGCGCTTGCTTCGGAGGCCGCTGTTTCTTCAGCCTCCGGTTTCTCTTCCGCGGCCGCAGGCGTTTCCCCGGCCTCAGCCTCCGCACTGTCACCTCCGACATCCAGGCTGTCCAGATCCAGCAGCGCGGCATCCAGTTCGGCCGTATCATCGAACGATGGCTTTTCGACGACCGTATCGTCCGAGCCGGAGGATGTGTCGATCTCCGCCTCGCCGAAGCCCAGGTCCTCGAATTCGGTTACGGCATGTTCATCCGTCGCCTCGGCCTTGCCGGCCGCTTCCTCGCCGATCAGATCGCTGACATTGCTCGGCGGCAGCGTGTCCTCAAGTGAAGCCTCGTCCCTGGCCTTATCCCCCTGCAGGGAACTGATGGCCGCCTTGAACCGCTCGAGATCCTCGCCGGCCAGCGTCTGCGTCGCCTCGGCAACCGTTTCCTCGAAGGCGCCCGTTTCGCCCTTGGTCTGCAACAGCTCGGCCTTCTTGATATGCGCCTCCGCATTGTCGGGCTTCAGGCGCAGCGCCAGGTTGATCTGCTGCAGCGCTTCATCCTCCATGCCGTAGCGCATGTAGACATCCGCCTCGGAGAGGTAGTCCACGTTCGGATCCGGCTCCTCCTCGACATCTTCCTTGAAGGCCGGCATCTCGCCCGTATCCTCATCCGTCAGATCGGGAATCGAATCGGTGAATGCCTGTTCCTGCTCGACGGTCACCTGGGCCGTATCGCCGCCCTGCAGGGCCTCCACGTCCGCCTCTTCCACGTCGATCTCGGGAATTGCGTCATCCGCCGGAGCGGCGGGCGCTGTTTCGGTCACAGGCTCGGTCGTTGCGGCCGGATGGGCCGGCTCGCGCCGCATCAGGAAGCCGACAACCGCCAGCAGGACAACTGTCAGCACCCCGAACAGCCAGGTCAGCCAGTTGCTGCCGCCCTGCGGCTCTTCGACGGCCCTGGCGCGCGCGGCATCCAGTTCGGACTGCAGACGCGCCAGCTTCAGCTCCAGCCGGTCGGCACGGGCCTTGGCCGCTGCCGCTTCGGGGGCCGCCTGGCGATCTTTCAACGCCTCCAGTTGTTTGGCATTTTCGGCCAGACGCGCCTTGAGTTCCTCGTTCTGTTGCTTCAGCGCCGCGAGCCGGGTGGCCACATCCGCCGCCGGCGCTCCATCTTCTTTTGCGTTTCCGTCAGCCTGTCCGGCTGCGCCGGCCGACGCGGGCTGTCCCGCGCGGGAGGGCTGCTGCGCCTTGCTTTCATCGGCCGGCCGGGCGGCCGACGGCGCCTCGGCCACGCCGCTGGCCTGCTTGCCGATGCGCACGCGCTTGCTGTAACGCGTGCGCTGCGCTTCGGCCACGGCCGCATAGCGGGGCTGCTTCTTCAGCTCCTTCCACGCCTTTTCATGTTCGGCAATCAGATTGCGCGCCCGGGTCGGCGTAATACGCTCCACCTCGGCGGCGCGCGGCACGTCCAGAAAGGTGCCCGCCTTGATCAGATTGATATTGTCCTGATCGAACCTGGAGCGGTTCTTCTCGAACAGCGCGACCATCACCTGCTGGCGGGTAAAGCGGTCATCCACGCGCAGCCGCTCGGCCACGGTGGAAATGGTATCACCGTAGACCATCGGACCATAGCGGCCGGTACGGGCCCAGCCGTCATACGGCACGAAACCGGTTGTCGGCGCGACCGGCTGCTGCATGGCGGGCGCTGCGGCCGACGCGGCGGCCGGAGAAGTCGCGGCGGCAGCCGGCGATGACGGCCTGACCGCCTGCACGACCGGCGCGGGCGCCGCCTTCTTCGGCATCACGGCCTTCGGCAGATCCAGAAAGATCGGATATTTCTTGAAATGGGTCGCGCGCTGATAGCGGATCTTCAGCACGAGATTGAAAAACGGAGCATCCATGGCGCTGCGGGAGGAAAGCTCGACGCGGGCGCCACGGCTGTCGCTGGTAACATCGGCACGCACGGCGTTCAGCGCCGGATCGCGATAAACCTCGAGGATGCGGTAATCCGTCGGAGAGGCGATCTCGACATAAACCTTGGCGATGGATTCGTTGCTGTCGAGCGACAGCGGGATCTCGGCGTAGAACGGTTCGCCCAGATGGCTGGTCACCTCAATCTTGCCGAGTGAAACCGCCTGTGCATTGGCCGACAGCAGAAAAAGCATTGCCGCAAAACAACCAAACACCATCTTATGCCCAAGTCGACTTCTCATTGTTCCCCTCCATTCAAGCCCCTGCAGTGGCTCAGAAACTAAGGATGTTGAATCAAAATTTCCGCTATTTGTACAGCATTTAGGGCCGCACCTTTACGTACATTATCAGCAACCACCCATAAATGCAAGGAATTGGGGCATGATTGATCCTCGCGAATGCGCCCGACCCAGACCGGATCGGTGCCGGCGGCCTCGCTCGGCATCGGATAATCCTCGCTGTTCGGATCGTCGACCACGCACACTCCTTCCGCCTCGGCCAGCGCCTGACGCGCCTGATCGGCCGTCATCGGGCCGCTGAAGGTGACATTGACGGCTTCGGAGTGTCCGTAGAACACCGGCACCCGCACCGTCGTCGCCGTCACCGCGATATCAGCCT
>JAJRVH010000034.1 GCA_021545625.1 Zetaproteobacteria bacterium | reverse complement strand
TGGCCGCCAGCACCGGAACCGCAGCTCGCTCGGCCACCTCGATGGACGCGATGGCCGCAATCCGGCCCGCCCGCCCGGCGTCGGCCTCGCGCACCATTTCGGCTGCCCGCGCCGTCGACTCCGTTTCCACCAGCGTCGCCTTCGGACAATGGTCGGCAATCCAGTGCTGACACTGGGCCAGCGCCTGCGGATGCGAATAGATGATCTCCAGCGCCCCGGCATCCTCCGACCGCGTCAGCAAATGGTGATGGATGGAAAGCTGTACCTCGGCGCAGACGAACACGTTGCGCTCGATATTCGCAAACAGATCCAGCGTCTGTCCCACGGCTCCCTCAAAGGCATTCTCGACCGGCACGACGCCATAAGTCGCGCGTCCCGACTCCACCTCGTCGAACACCTTCTCCAGATTGCCGCAAGGCTCGTAATGGACGCTGGAGCCGAATTGCCTGCTGGCGGCGGTATGCGTAAAGGTCCCCTCCGGCCCCAGATAAGCGATCGTCATCGGATGCTCGAGCGCCAGGCAGGCGCCGATGATCTCCCGATAGATACCGTGAATCGCCTCGTCCGGCAAACGCGGCTCATGGGACGTCGCGGAGGCGTCATGGTTGCGCGCCAGAATGCGGCGTATAATCGAGGCCTCTCGACTGGGCACGTAAAAAGGCGCATTGTCGCGGTTCTGCTTGTGTTCCCCGACCTCGGCGGCCAGCCGCGCGCGCTTCCTGATCAGTTCAAGCAGCTCGTCATCGACCGCATCAATCGCGGCACGCAGACGGGCCAGTTCTTTTTCGCTATCGCTCATGGGGGCTGCACGCTAGCAGCAGCCAAGGCGTCAATCCATGCCTATGCAGACTCTGGACATCCGCTCTAATGCAGATGTTTCTTCCATCCCTTGCCTTCAGCTTCGCCTCGCCCTTCAACCTCGCCCGTGCCACGTTTCTTGTGCAGGCGTCCATCCTTGCCGCGATAAATCACAATTCCGGTTCCTTCCGCCTCTCCTTCGCCGACAGCCACACCCTTGCCTTCCGCCTCGCCCTCGCCACGAGCCATACCAAGACGTTTATACTTGCGGTGCTTGCCTTTCTTCTTCCAGCCCTTGCCTTCGACCTCGCCACGGCCAGCCACCCGCGCCTTGCCTTCAACCTCGCCACGACCAATGGCGACACCACGCCCTTCAACTTCGCCCGTGCCTTGCTTGATACGTAAACTGCCATCCCTGCCGCGGTAAATCACAGTGCCAGTACCTTCAGCTTTACCCGTACCCACGGCCACGCCACTGCCATGCGCCTCACCGCTGCCAGCAGCCTGCCCCGCCATGGCCGGCGAAGCAGCCGCCAGCAATCCGAGCGTCCCAACAGCAAACCAAACAGAATATCTCATCATCAACCTCCTCAGCATCACATGTCGTCACTGTTTATATGCATTATAGACTTTCCTCCCCCGTTGCAAGAGAGGGAATTTCGCCCGCAAAGGCGAAGAAAATACATTGCCGTGTAAACACGTCAGACCAGCTTCAGAAGGCCTTTCATCACCATATCGGTATAGCTGACAATGCCGACCACCCGCCCGTCATGATTGACGACCGGCGCGCGCGACAGCCCCAGCCTGCCGAACAGGGCGCTGGCATGCCGGATGCCCATTTCCGGATGCACGGTGACCGCAGGCTTGGTCATGACCTCATAGATACTGACCCGGTCGGGCGAACGGTTGACGGCCAGCACCTGACGGGCGATATCGGCTATCACGACAATGCCGTACTCATCATATTCGTCGCGCTTGTCGACAATCAGGCATTTGGTTTCCACATAGCGCATCACCTCCAGCGCCTGACGCACGGTCGCAATGCCCTCGACCAGATCGAACTTCTCTTTCATGACATCCTTGACGGTAATAAAGGATTGTTTGTTGTTCATAGTTCATCCTCCACTTCGCTCAGCAGGCAACTGATCTGGCTGGTCAGCCCGACGGCATCCTCGACATCGATCTGGAAGGCGACGCCCGAGCCGGGCCTGTCCTCGAATCCCGCCTCATCAGCGATGCATTCGAGAATGCGCCGGCTCAGATGCTCCTCGACGATGAACAGCAACATATCGCGCGACGCCTCCATCGTCAGGCCGAAAAAGGTTTTCTTCGGCTTCAGTCCCTCGCCGCGGGCATCGCCGACAATGGTCGCGCCAGTCGCGCCGGCCCTGCGCGCCGCATCCATGATGCTGGCCGTTTTGGCATCGTCCACCAGGGCAATGATCAGTTTAAAATGCATCTTTCTCCTCCTCCGCCACCCGCAGTCGCGAACGGCGTTTCGATAACAATTCCGAGAACCAGGCATCGGCCATCACGCTCATAATGGGAAACACGCGGGCGAAGGCGATCAGGCCGAATCCATCAATCAGCGGACTGCGTCCCGGTATCGAGGAAGCCAGCCCGAGACCAAGCGCGGCCAGCAGCGGCACGGTCACGGTCGAGGTCGTCACCCCCCCTGAATCATAGGCCAGCGGTATAATCATGCGCGGCGCGAAGATTGTCTGAATGATCACCACCAGATAGGCCGCGATGATGTACATCCACAGCTCGGTGCCGGTCACGATCCGGAAACAGCCGATCATCACGCCAACCGCCACGCCAACGGAAACCGCCACGCGCAGTCCCCAGGCTGAAATGGCGCCGGCCGAAATCTTCTCGGCCTTCATGCCCACCGCGATCAGGGCGGGCTCTGCCAGCGTTGTCGACAGACCAATCGCAAATGCGAAAGCATACACCCAGCCGTAATCCGCCCAGTGCACGGAAAACCCCTGCTGCCATGCGTCTCCGAAGACGAAAAGCGGATCCGTCAGCTGGCGAGCCATCACCTCGCCGAGCGGAAAGATCGCCTCCTCAAGCCCCATAAGAAAGAACACCATGCCGAGAATCACATAGATGAAGCCGCGCAGAATGCGCAGCGGCGCAACAATGGGCGTGCGCAGAACGACAAACTGAAAAAAACCGAGCACCAGCACAATTGGCGCGATATCGCGCAACGTACCGAGCAGGGTATCGACAAACAGCCCCGGCAAGCTCCCGATCATGCCGTCTCCTTCACGAAAGCAGCCATATGCCGTACGCCATGACAAAGATCATCGGCAACAGCGAAGCAAAGGCGATCAGACCGAAACCATCGATAATCGGATTGCGGCCGCGAATTGACGAGGCCAGTCCGACGCCAAGAGCCGTCACCATCGGCACGGTGATCGTCGATGTCGTCACGCCGCCCGAGTCGTAGGCGATTCCGATAATCTCGTCCGGCGCCATCGCCGTCATGCCGACCACGAGGCAATAGCCAAGAATAATGCAGTAATGCAGCGGCCAGTCGAAAAGTATCCGCAATACCCCCAGCAGAATCGCACAACCCACCGACAATGCGACCGTCAGCCGCAGGCCCAGCGCATAACCGTCCATTGCCTCGCGACTGCTATCAATCATCTGCGCCTCGGCCGCGATTTCGGCCGCCTTGCCGGCAATGGCAATCAGCGCAGGTTCCGCCACCGTCGTCGAAAACCCGAGCAAAAACGCAAACGACAACAGCCAGAGCGCATTGCCCTTGCGCACAAACGCATGCGCCATCGCCTCGCCGACCGGGAACAGGCCGATTTCGAGCCCCCGTACAAACAGGGCGAGCCCGATCAGCACCATCGCCAGGCCGCCCAGCATCGTCTCCATATGCGGAACCGGCTGCTGCAACACCAGCTCCTGGAAGAACAGAATCACCAGCACAATCGGGGTCAGGTCGCGGACCGCTTCGAGCAACGGCCGCACTCCCTCCTGCAGACGACGCGGTATCATGAACCGTGTCTGGCCGCCGTCACAATCATACGCCCGCTCCCTTTTACTACAGACATCCGGAACGCTTTTCGCGCCCCATCCGCAACCTTTTCGACATCCGAAGATAATGCAAAAAAGCTTCCTGCTCAATGCCTCATTGCCGCAAAAAGATGGAAGCGCGGCAACTCCATGCGTAGCATGCCAGCATGAACAAGATACCCGTTGCCATTCTGGGCGCCACCGGCTATACCGGCGCCGAACTGATCCGCTTCATCGAGGCCCATCCCCGCTTTGAGATTGCCCATCTGGGCGCTCATTCACAGGCCGGCCGCAAGGCAGGCGAAGTGCTGCCGGGCATTGCCGGCGACACTGCGGACGTCACGCTGAGCAAGGCCGATGCGGACATGGCCACCGAAATACAGCTGGTATTCACCGCCCTGCCTCACGGCGCGGCCGCGGAAAGCGTCAAGGCGGCACTCGATGCCGGGAAACGGGTCGTGGACCTGTCCGCCGATTTCCGGCACCAGGATGCCGAAACCTATCGCCATGCCTACGGAATCGAACATCCGCATCCCGAACTGCTCCGCGAGGCTGTTT
>JAJRVH010000033.1 GCA_021545625.1 Zetaproteobacteria bacterium | reverse complement strand
TTTCCATTCATGTACAGATCTAGAGTGAGGATCAGATGAGCAACGACCGGCGACTTGTTTACTCCACCGAGCACGGATCGCTCGACAAGCCGATGCGCGGCAAGACAAAAAGGCATGCGTCGCGCAGGACGCCACAGACGAATATCAAGAAACCGGGCAAGCAGGGCGTGCGGGTGCGCCGCGAAAGCAAGGGGCGCGGCGGCAAAACCGTCTGCGTGATCAGCGGCCTCGACCTCTCCGCCGCGGAACTGAAGGCACTGCTGAAAAAGCTGAAAGGACAACTGGGAACCGGCGGCGCCGTCAAGGGCGGCGAGCTCGAAATTCAGGGCGACCACAGGGACAAGCTCCTGACGCTGCTGGCGCAGGAAGGCTTCCCTGCCAGGGCGGCCGGAGGTTGACGCCTGCCCTAGGCGAACTCCGGCAACACATCGGCATCGAACACCGGTCCGTCCACACATACCCGCCGGTAACGCCGCTGTCCGCCCTCGTCGGTCATGACCACGCAGCCGGCGCACCCGCCGATACCGCAGGCCATGTGCTCCTCGAGACTGAGATAGGTCGGCAACCCGTGCCGGCGCCCCAGACGAGCCACCGCATGCAGCATCGGATGAGGGCCGCAGGACAGCAGCACGCAGCGCCCGCGCTCGCCCTCGTCCAGGGCCGAAAGATAGGCCCCGGCCAGATCCGGCACATGCCCGTCGAAGCAGCCGTAGAGCCCGGCATTCGACGCCAGCCGGCAGGGGATTCCCCTTTCCTCCAGCGACGCGATGCTCAGAATCGCATTGCCGCCTACCCCCGGCAACAACATGGTCGACGGCTTCAGGGCAAAGGGAAACTCGACCTCGGAACCGGCAAACACCACGCATTCGCCCTTGTCCGCCAGCCGATCCGCCGCAAAGATCATTGGCGGAATTCCCACGCCGCCTCCGATCAGCACATAGCGCCTGTCACGCCCGGAAAGATCGAAGGGGCGCCCGATCGGCCCCAGCATGGCGATACTCTCGCCCGCCCGACGCTCCCGCAGCAGGCGCGTGCCCGCGCCGATCGCCTTGACCAGCAGGTCGACCGTTCCGCGGGCCGGATCGGTCAGCATGATCGAGATTGGCCGGCGCATAGCCCGCTCTTCCGATACGCGCAGATGCACGAACTGCCCAGGCCTCGCTGCCGCCGCGATGCGCGGGGCGCGCACCCGCATAATAAACTGGTCGCCCGGGTGCCGGGCACTGGCCAGCACTTCGGCCTGTTCCTCGAAGATCGTATTCCTGTCAGCCATCGATCACGCCCTCCCGGAATACGACCCGCCCGCTTTTGATCGTATGCGTGACCTGACCCGTCATCTCCTTGCCGTGCCACGGCGTATTTTTCGAACGTGAGAACAGGCGATCCCGATCCAGCCGCCAGCGCTTCCCGGCATCAAAGATGCAGATATCGGCAACCGCCCCCTCGCTCAGGGTGCCGCCTTCCAGACCCAGCAGCCTGGCGGGGTTCGACGTCATCTTGGCGATGAGTCCGGACATAGTCAGAACATTGTTTGACACAAGCTCGAGGGAAACGGGCAGCATCGTTTCCAGCCCGACGATGCCGAAAGCAGCACATGACAAGCCGCAGCGCTTGTCATCCTCGTGGTGCGGCGCATGATCGGTGGCGATCACCTCGATCGTGCCATCCCGCAACCCTTCGATAACTGCCTGCCGGTCCTCCTCGGTCCTGAGCGGCGGGCTCATCTTGGCGTCGGCATTGAAATGCATAACCTCCTCTTCGGTCATCGCGAAATGATGGGGAGCGGCCTCTGCCGTCACCTGCAGGCCCTCGCTGCGAGCCCTGCGCACCAGTTCCACGGCTCCCGCGGTCGAGATATGCGCCACGTGATAGCGCGCATCGGCCCGGCGGGTCAGCATGATATCGCGGGCGATCATCGCATCCTCGCCTTCGGCCGGCATGCCGGCGACACCGAGGCGGGTCGAAACCCAGCCTTCGTTGATACAGCCGCCGCTTGTCAGTTCCAGCTCCTCGGCATGCTGGATCACGAGAAAGCCGAAACTGGAGGCATATTCCAGCGCCTTGCGCATCACGCCGGCGTGCCAGACCGGCATGCCGTCGTCCGAGAAGGCCACCGCGCCGGCGCGCGCCAGTTCCCGCATCTCGGTCAGCTCCCGACCCTCCAGGTTACGGCTTACCGCAGCGATTGGATGGACATTGCACAATCCGACCTGCCTGGCTCGCTCGATCACCTGCAACACGATTCCCGCATGATCCATACGCGGCTCGGTATTGGGCATGCAGCAAAAGGTGGTGACGCCGCCGGCAACTGCCGCGCGTGAACCCGACTCGATATCCTCCTTCCATTCCTGTCCCGGCTCGCGCAGATGCACATGCATGTCGATCAGGCCGGGACACACATGACAGCCGGCCGCATCGATCACTTCATCGGCCGTCGAAACATCGCCGATGGCGGCAATCCGTCCGTTCTCGACCAGCACATCGCATACCTCGTCGATACCGTTGGCCGGATCGATCACATGCCCCCCCCGAATCAGCAGACTCATGCCTCACCCCCTGCTTCGCCGCACAGGGCCGTCAGCACGGCCATGCGGATGGCCACGCCATGCTCGACCTGCTCCAGAATACAGGCGCTGGCCGAATCGGCCACGTCAGTGGCGATCTCAACGCCGCGATTCATCGGCCCCGGATGCATGACCAGACAATCATCTCCGGCGGCGGCCAGACGCCTGCGATTCAGGCCGTATGCCTCGTGGTATTCGCGTATCGACGGAAACGAACAGTTGTCGGTCAGCCGCTCGGTCTGTACGCGCAGCATATACAGCACGTCCGAACCCGGAATGGCCGCATCGAAATCGTGACTGATCTCGCATCCGTAGCGCTCCACCTCAGCCGGCAGCAGGGTTTTGGGCGCAACCAGCCGGACCCTGTAGCCCATCAGCCGGGCCGCATGCAGATGGGAACGGGCCACGCGCGAATGGGCAATGTCGCCGACGATTGTTATAACCTTGTTCTCATATCCGCCGGCCAGCCTCAGCGTCAGCAAATCGGTCAGAATCTGGGTCGGGTGCTCATGTGCGCCGTCGCCGGCATTGACGATGGAGGTATTGTCCAGATATTCGGCCAGAAACTCGCAGGTCCCGGCGATCGAATGACGGATCACCAGCACGTGCGGCTGCATGGCCGCCAGCGTCTGCCCGGTATCGAGCAGCGACTCTCCCTTCTTCGTGGCGCTGGTCGAGGCGGAGATATTGATCACATCGGCGGACAGGCGCTTGCCGGCGATCTCGAAGCTGGTGCGCGTCCGCGTCGAATTCTCGAAAAACAGATTGATGATTGTCTTGCCACGCAACGTCGGCGCCTTCTTGATCGGCCGGCGCGATACATCGATGAAGGATTCGCCCAGATTCAGCAGATACTCGAGCTGCTCCCTGCTCATGCCGGCAATACCGAACAAATGCCTGAACTGCTTCATGCGCCAACCCTCCTTTGCTCGATATACCAGCCGTCCTCACCGCAAACCAGCTTCACGGAACAGCCATCGTCCGCCGCATGGCCCAGGCCGGTGACATCGGCCGCAATCGGCAGCTGCCTGCCGCCCCGGTCCACAAGCACGGCCAGACGAATCGCGGCCGGCCGGCCGTAATCGAAAAGCTCCCCCATCGCGGCACGGATCGTGCGGCCGGTATAAAGTACGTCGTCCACCAGCCAGACGACCCTGCCGTTGATATCAAAAGGAAGCTCGGAGGGCCTCACCTCCGGATTCGGACCGATCGTATCCAGATCGTCGCGATAGAAACTGATATCCAGATCGCCCCTGCGGATGGCGCATCCCATGCGCTGCAAACGCTGCTGCAGGGCGTCGGCTACCCTGGCGCCGCCGCGCTGGATACCGACGAGGTGGATTTCGCTCTGTCCCTCCGCCTGCCGGATGGCCTGCGCCATGCGGTCCAGCGCCTGCCCGACCGCCTGTGAATCGAAAATCGCCTCAGTCATGCGTCAGCTCCGGGTGGGCGGCGAGAAAATCCTCCAGAATCACGGCGGCTGCCGTCTGATCGAGTTTTTCCCTGACCCTTTTCTCGTTCAGGCCCATATCATAAAGACGCTCTCTGGCGGTCCAGGTTGAAAGACGCTCGTCCTGAAAGACGATCGGCAGATCCGTCGCGCCGGCCAGCTCCCGCACTGCCTCCCGCGCATCGGCGGCCTGAGGCCCTTCCGTGCCATCCATGTTTCTGGGCAGGCCTGCCACGATGCCGCGCGAGCCATATTCAGCCGCCAGCTTCATCAGCATGCGCGGCCAGGCCGGGTCGCGGCGCGGCAGACAGGCGATGCCCCGGCAGCTCAGGCCCAGACGGTCGCAAACCGCAACGCCGATGCGCTTCATGCCGATATCCAGGGAAATCAGGGGCAAACGGAAATGTTCGGGAATCGATTCGGAAAAGGCCTCCGGACCGGCATGCGGGTCCATCGGATCAGTAGTTGAGCAGAATGCGGCCTTCATTAAAGCCGAGATTCTGCAATGTTTCCCTGCAGGCGTCCACCATCGCGCTCATGCCGGCAAGGCAGGCCACCGCATTGCTGCCGTCGGGAGCGTCCACCTCGATGGCATGCTGTACATAACCGATCGGACCGTCCCATGAGTCGTGCCCCATCTCCCGCGACACGCTGACCTCGATATGGTGCTCGCTCAGGGTTTCCAGCTCGTCGGTCAGCAGGCGATGCAACGACGTCATGAATCCCGCATAGATGGCCACGCGCCCGAACTGCTCGCGGTGAGCGATAATATAGCGCCATACGCTGCGTAGCGGCGCAATGCCGGTACCGACGCCGATCAGGTACACGTCCGAGCCCCGGTAACGATCCAGGCCGAAGCCCTTGCCCATCGGTCCTTCCACCTCGAGATCTGCGCCCGGCTCGATACCGCACAGATATTCGGCCATGCCGCCGGCGCATTTGATAAAAAACTCGTAGCCGTCCGGCCGGACCGGGTCCGAGGCGATGGCGAAATAGGCCGGCTGCGGCGCCTCCACGCCGGGGATGCCGATGCGCACATACTGACCGGGCAGAAAGGGCGGCGGATCGCCCGCCACCGCATCGAGCACGAGCCTCACCACCGTATCCGTGCAGGCGGGATCGGTCATCGGGACATTTTCTTTCACGCGCATACGATATGAGCGAGACTTCGCCATGCTTTCCTCCCGGCCACGGCCATCCGTGAGCCGCGGAACATATTGCAGCGAAGGGGTCTCAACATGCAAGCAGCAAAATGTCTGGAGCTGCGTATCAGCGCCGATTGCATCGGCGAGGAGGATTTCGCGGCGCTGGCCGAATCATTTCATACCCTTGGGCTATCGCTGGAAACCGATGCCGCATCGGGCATCAGCACGCATGTCGCCTGGTTCGGGGTCGAGGACGATGAGCCCCTGCAGAAAGCCCGGCTGAGCGCAGCGGCCCGGCTGGCCGGCATACCGGCACAGGCCATCAGCATCCGGGAACTGGCTGAACAGGACTGGACCACGGCCTGGCAACAGGACTGGCACGGCCAGAACATCGGAGATGCCCTGTGGGTGCGCCCCTCTTTCTGCCCGCCGCCGCCCGCCGGACTGGTCGATATCGTGCTGGACCCCGGCATGGCCTTCGGCACCGGTACCCATCCGACCACCCGTCTGTGCCTTGCGGCCATCGAACGGATCTGCCGCAGACAGGCGCCGGCCAGCCTGCTCGACATGGGAGCCGGCTCCGGCATTCTGGCCATCGCCGCCCTGAAACTGGGCGTCGCATCGGCACTGGCCATCGACATGGAAGCGGATGCCGTGGCCGCCTGCCGGAGCAATGCCTCCATCAACGGCGTGGACATGCGGGTCGAGGCCGGCGACAGGCCGCCCGGACAGAGATTTGACCTTGTCGTCGCCAACATTCTTGCCGGCCCGCTGATCGACATGGCGCCGTCGCTGGCCGGATGCGTCGGGGATACGCTGATCCTGTCCGGACTGCTCGATGAACAGACGGATATGGTATGCGCGCCCTATCTGAAAGAAGGACTGAGCGTCGAACGCACCGACAGCGAAAACGGCTGGGCAGCCATCGCTCTGCGCCGCCCCTGACAGGGAAGATACGGGCCGGTCAGCCGCGCAGCGCCTGCATGCCCCGGCGAATGCGCTGCAATGCCTCATCGCGGCCAAGCAGCATCAGGGTCAGGTCGATCGGAGGCGAAACGGGGCCGCCCGACACGAGAATGCGCAGCGGCTGCGCCAGCTTGCCCATATTGACGCCCTCTTCCTCGCAGATGCGCTGGATCAGGTCATGAATCGCCTGGTCCGACCACGCCTCCAGCGCCCCGGCCACGGCGATAAAGCGCTCCAGCAAGGGCCAGGTCGCATCGCGGAAATTCTTCTTTACCGCCTTTTCCTGATAGCTGTCGGGAGCGACATAGAAAAAGCGCGCGCCTTCTGCGATTTCAACAAGGTTTTTGGAGCGTTCCTGCAACGAGGCAATCACGCGAGCCAGTTGCGGCCCCGCCGACAGATCCACATCGCCCATGAAACGGGCCACATCCCCGGCCAGCGACTCGGGATCGGCCTCGCGCAGATAATGGGCATTGAGCCAGTCCAGCTTGGCCTGATCGAAACGGGCCGCCGTTTTGCCGACCTGCGCAAGATCGAACAGCTCGATCAGCTGCTCGCGCGAAAACACCTCTTCGTCGCCGTGCGACCATCCCAGGCGGGCCAGATAGTTGTTCACCGCATCGGGAAGATAGCCCGCCTGCCGGTATTCGGTGATTGCCACAGCGCCGTGACGCTTGGACATCTTGGCTCCGTCGGGGCCGTGAATCAGCGGAATATGGGCAAAGCGGGGAATCGGCAGGCCCAGCGCCTGATACAGCTGGATCTGACGCGGCGTATTATTCAGATGGTCGGAGCCGCGCACGACATGCGTAATGCCCATGGCAGCGTCGTCGGCCACCACGGCCAGATTGTAGGTCGGCGTGCCGTCCGAGCGCAGGATGATCAGATCATCCAGTTCCGCGTTGTTGAACACCACCTCGCCGAGAACCATATCCTGCACGATTGTTTCGCCGACATCGGGCGAACGAAAGCGCACCACATAGGGCTGCCCTTCGGGGCGGTCCGACCGATGCCGGCAGCGGCCGTCATACATCGGCTTCCTGCCAGCCGCACGCTGTTCCTCGCGCATCCGGTCAAGTTCATCCTTCGTGCAGTAACAGCGATAGGCGTACCCCTCGTCAATCAGCTGTTCGGCGGCCAGCACATGTTCTGCCTGGCGCGCGGCCTGAAACACCGGCTCGCCATCCCAGTCCAGCCCCAGCCAGGACAGGCCATCCAGAATCACCCGGGTGGCTTCCTCGGTCGAACGCTCCCGATCCGTATCCTCGATGCGCAGCACGAACTCGCCGCCATGGTGGCGGGCGTAAAGCCACGAAAACAGTGCCGTCCGGGCACCGCCGATATGCAGCATGCCGGTCGGTGAAGGGGCGAAACGGGTGCGAACGGTCATGAGGTTACTCCTGTCGGAAAGCCTGTACGGCGGCGCAGCCTAATACCGCCATGGTCGAAGCCCAATCAATTTTTATCGCCGCCGGCCCGGGACGCCACTGCGGGACGAATCAGAACATGCACATAGCCGAGATCCTCGCCATGATCCTGCTGCCGCGGCAGCGTCGGAAAGATGCGGCCGGCATGGATGCCGCGCTGAGCCATGAATGACTCGACCAGATGCTGTGTATACAGAATGCGACGCACCATCGCATCCTCCAGTTGCTCGCCGGTCCACACCGGCTCGATATCGAGCACCCAGCCCTTGTGGGTCCGCAGATGCCGCCAGAGCTTGCGCAAACGCGCCCGCTCGTTGTGCGACAGGCCACCGCTCCCATGCAGCCTGACGCGGGCCTCGTAAAGCGCTGCCGCATCCCGGCCCGCCATCCCATCCCGGTCATTCTGGCTGTTTTCGATCTTTTGCCGCAAGGCCTCGCGCATGGCCAGCCCCAGCGCCGGCCAGCCCCGCGCCCAGCTGCCTGACGCCTCAAAGGCAAGATGCGCCTCGCCACGGCCGTCATCCAGCCTGGCCAGCACATCCCCCAGGCCATAGCCAAGCCAGGCCAGGAGCGGATCATCGGGCAAAACAGCATCCTCCACCCGGCCGCGACCGAGCCGCAGCGATGCGCGGGCCACATAGGTTCCGGATGCCTCGTCATTGTCCACATCCAGCGATGCCGAGAGCCTTCCCCGAATCAGCCCGGGCATTCCCGATGCCCGCAGCCATTCGTTCAGAAAAAACGGCCTGGCATGGCGCAGGCGGGCCCGCATCCCGAAGGCCGGCACCCCTGCCAGAAGATTCCACCGCCCCCGAACGCTCAGCTCACCGCCGTCGATATCCCCGCGCAAACGGAAGGAGGTGAAAGCATTCCTTTGCAGCCCGTCGGCTTCCAGCGTCAGATCCGTGGCCCAGGCACTGCTTTCCCGCCCAAGGGAAATGATACCCTTAGTAAAATGCAATGTCCGGATCACCCAGTTATCACGATGTAATAACCTGGCCCACCATGCTGGTCCACTGCTGTGTCCCGCCCCGGCCGTTTCGCGTCCCTGCGACATGGCTGTAAACGGATGCATCGGAAGCACATAGTGCCAGTCTGCGGCCTCGATATTGCCGATCTGCTGCACATCCACCGCGCTGCCGACCGGCCCGAACTCGAGCCGGAGACGGTCGGCCCGCCACTGGCTTCCGGCATGCATCAGCAACAGCCCGGCAACATCCAGCTCTCCCTGCATCCGCCACAGGCCCTTCGTCACGACCACCGCCGCCGAAACCGTCGCCGTGCCGCCGATGCTTAACGGCGTCTGCTCCGTGCCGGCCAGCGGCAGAAACGGGCGCAGGCGCTGCAATGCGACATCCCGGCCTTCCACTTCCAGGGCGCCCTGCCTCCATCGACCCTGTTCCAGCCCGAGCCGCCCCTTCAGGCTCCAGAGGCCCGCAGCATCGCCATGCCCGGAGCCTGCCAGGCTGAAACCCAGCAGACCATCCGCGCCAAGGCCTGCCTCGCCGGCCAGTCCCGTCAGTTCCAGCAGACCGCGCGGCATCTCCAGCCGGATCGATGTATCCCGCAATGCGGCATGCCCGATCGAACAGGCCCAGCCCGCATCGGCTGACGCCGGCTTGCCGCCGATGCGCATATCAAGCCCGCGCATCTCCGCCTCTCCGATATGCAGCTTCCTGCCGGCACTGCTCCAGTGCATATCGCGGTAGCGCAGCTGTTTCAATGCCCCCTCGCCGCGACCACCCGCAGCCCACGCAAGATCATCCAGCACGCCGTCGCCCTCGCCGCGCCACTGTCCCTGCCCGCCTGTCAGGCGCATCCTGCCCCGCCACCATCCCTGCTTCAGACGCTTGCCATGGACGACCGGCAACACGGCCGACCACGGAGCCAGTGGCCAGTCTCCGGCCTGTACCTGCAGATCCCAGCCATCCTTGCCCGCGACACCTTCGATGATCAGCGAACGTCGGTTATTTCCGTCCTCCAGATGGATAGTGGCCATCAGCCGGGACCTGCCGCCCGTCTGGCTTCTGATCCCCAGATCGCCGCTCACCAGACCGGGCAAATCGCCCCAGCCCAGCGCCGCCATCAGTGGCGCGGCCCGCCCTTCCCGCCATGTGCCCCTGATCGTCCACGACTCCGTTCCGGCCATCGTTGCCTCAACGCGAACCGGCGCCCCCGCCAGCTCGGCCGCGCCATGCAGCGCGATCAGTTTTGCTTCCCTTTGCAAGGTCAGCGACCATGCATCGAAACGCATGGCCGGCCTGTTGCGACCGCCGGGATACATCACCAGCTCGCCCTGATCGAAGCGCATGGATTCGATGGCCGTCCAGATGCGGCCGAGCCTGGCGTCATCCCGCCACATCTGCAGATCACCGGGCCGGCCGACAACCAGCCGGACGCCGGAAAGCTCGACATGCCCCAGATGCGGCTGCTCGGAAATCAGGGAGGCGGCATCGGCCC
The DNA here is from genome assembly GCA_021545625.1 of Zetaproteobacteria bacterium. Classification (GTDB taxonomy): domain Bacteria; phylum Pseudomonadota; class Zetaproteobacteria; order Mariprofundales; family Mariprofundaceae; genus JAJRVH01. The sequence continues at coordinate 1,227 of JAJRVH010000033.1, read as the reverse complement.
GAACCAAGGCCTGGCCGATGCCGAGCTCCACGCCTCCCCGGCGGATACGGATATCCTCCAGCAGCAACGCATTACGCAGCAGATGGTAGCGGACGTGCGCCACATCGATATGAGCCTCGCCCATCCAGCCCCGGATCAGTTGCCTGGCATGTTCCTGGGCCTGAATATGGATCACGAAGTGCACGGCCAGCAGAACCAGCATCAGCACCGACAAGCCGGCCAGATACCAGCGAGCCCCGAACGGGAATACGCCCACCGGATGATGGAAGAGCCTCTGGGCCCTCATCCGGCGCCTCTCTTCCGGTCGCCGGGTCCGTCGCCATCGCAGATCAGCATACAAACAGTTCTAGCAATCGCCGCCGCAAACGACAAGTCCGGCGGTGTACTGCGCCGGCCATCCGTCATAGCATCGCCACATGGCCCCGGATTGCATCATCATCCTTACCAGCGTGGCGACGGCTGAAGATGCCGAACGGCTTGCCCGCGGGGCTGTTGAATGTCGCCTGGCCGCCTGCGTGCAGGTGAGTGCCGGCCGTTCGACATACCGCTGGCAGGGGCGCATCGAAACAGAAGCAGAGCACTATCTCAGCTTCAAAACCGCGCCGGAGCAACGGGAACAGTTGAGCGAGTGGATCAGAACGCACCATCCGTACGAGCTGCCCGAAATCGTCTTCAGCCGCCACGAAGCAAGCGCGGATTACGCGCACTGGCTGCGGGCCGAAACATCGCCGGCAGGCGAACAGTCCTCCGGAAACGGAACATGAAGGAGAACCCATGATCGAAGTAAGTTTCGCCGGAGCGCTGCTGGCAGGCCTTCTGTCATTCCTGTCGCCCTGCGTATTGCCGCTGGTGCCCGCCTATCTGTCTTATATCTCCGGCGTATCTGTCAACGAACTGCGCCAGCACAGTCCGGAGACGGGAAGCATCCAGCGCCGTGCCCTGAAACAGTCGCTGTGGTTTATTACCGGCTTCAGCCTGATCTTCATCGCGCTGGGGGCGTCGGCCTCGCTGTTCGGCCAGTGGATGCTGGCCCATATGGCCATACTGGGGAAAATCGCCGGCGCCATCATTTTCGTATTCGGCCTGCACTATGCCGGCATCATTCGCATTCGGCTGCTGATGATGGAGGCGCGCTTCGACACCGGCGGCATCGACGCCCGGCACGGCATCGGCGCCCTGCTGCTCGGGGCCGCCTTCGCCTTCGGCTGGACACCGTGCATCGGCCCG
>JAJRVH010000032.1 GCA_021545625.1 Zetaproteobacteria bacterium | reverse complement strand
CGGCCTTTGCGCGTTGCGGCGTTATTCCTCGCGGATGTGCAACCAGCACATTCCGCTCGAAATGCCTTGCAGCGCATCAAATCCGGCGCCTTCGACAAGCGTGACCGTAGTGTAAACAGGTCCTAGTACAAAACACGGGGAGGTTTTATGGATATCGTCTGCCGCACGCTGCTCCGCTCCCTGTTTCTGACCCTTCTGCTCGACTGCCCGGGCCATGTGGGTGCGCAAACGGATACCTCAGAGACGAAAAAACCGATCTGGACATTGATTCCGCTTTCCATACGAGATATCCGCCTGTGGCAGGGAAATTACCCGTTTGAACTCATACATCACTGGGTCATTATCAAATCGGCATCATGGAAAAACGGAACCCCTGAGCATCCGGCCGGCCGGCGGGTCGCTCAACGATCCGCCTCCCTACCCGATGCTTTCCGGACTCTATTTCATCTGGAAATACAACAGCCTGACCGAACCCGACCGCTTTGCTTTCGCCGTCGCCAATAGGCACTGACCGATTTCTACAGGCAGCAAGGCATCATGATGATGAACATGGACGGCACGGGCCTCGATGCCGAAGCCCGAAAGCGGCTGCAGGCACCCGCCCGGGGAGCTCTCTGCATCGTGCAGCTGATCAGGCTGCGCACGTTCGGCAACTGATCCGCTTCCGGCATCCGTCGCCCGCCAACCGCGCTTTCCGGCCATGCTCGCCAAGGGTGGAGAATTGCCCCGGGTTTCGCTAGATTGCGCAGCCTTTTATTGCTCGGGGAGTGGGCAGACCATGAACTGCAGCGGAAGCGTTTCGTTCCTGATTCCGCGTATCCGGCCCGCCAACCGATGCAAATGCCTGCATTTGCCGGCATGTTGAATATCCAGTGAGGTGAAAAGATGAGTCAGTTGCGTCTGCCCCTGAAACAGGGCCTGTATGACCCCCAGCACGAACATGATGCCTGCGGCGTCGGCTTTGTGGCGCATATCAAGAACCGGAAGAGTCATGATATTGTCGAGAAAGGCATCGAGATCCTGCAGCGGCTGACCCACCGCGGCGCGTCGGGCGCCGATCCTCGCGAGGGCGACGGCGCCGGCATCCTGCTGCAGCTGCCGCATGATTTCTTCAGGGCCGTCACCAGCGATCTCGGCTTCGAGCTGCCGGACGAAGGCGCCTATGGCGTGGGCATGGTGTTTTTCCCGCAGGACGATGCGCATCGCCGCGCCTGCCAGGACATCATCGAGCAGACCATTGCCGAAAAGGGCCAGGTGTTCCTCGGCTGGCGCGATGTGCCGGTCGATGCCGTGCGCGCCGACCTGCCGGAAAGCGTGACCAGCTGTGAGCCGGTGATCCGGCAGGTGTTCATCGGCCGGGGCGAGAACACCGCCAGCCAGAACGATTTTGAACGCAAGCTGTTCGTGATCCGCAAGATCATCAACCGTCGGGTGAATGAACTGGGCTTCGAGGATGCGGCCAAGTTCTATATCCCGTCGCTGTCCAGTCGCACGATCGTCTACAAGGGCATGTTCCTGTCGCATCAGGTAGCCGCCTATTTCGAGGATCTGCGCGATGCTCGCGTCACCTCGGCGCTGGCGCTGGTGCATCAGCGTTTTTCGACCAACACCTTCCCGTCCTGGGATCTGGCCCATCCGTTCCGTATGGTCGCCCACAACGGTGAAATCAATACCGTGCGCGGCAATATCAACTGGATGAACGCGCGCCGCCATTCGATGGTTTCCGCGCTGCTCGGCGACGATCTGAACGAACTTTGGCCGATCATCAACGAGGGGCAGTCGGACACCGCCTGTTTCGACAACGCGCTGGAACTGCTGGTGGCCGGCGGCTACTCGCTGGCACACGCCGCGATGCTGATGATCCCCGAGGCATGGGCCGGCAACAAGCTGATGGACGAGAAACGCAGGGCCTTCTACGAGCATTATGCGGCGCTGATGGAGCCCTGGGACGGGCCTGCCGCGGTGGCCTTCACCGATGGCGTGCAGATCGGCGCCACGCTGGATCGCAATGGTCTGCGTCCGGCCCGTTACCTGGTCACCGACGACGATCTTGTCGTCATGGCCTCGGAGATGGGTGTGCTCGACATTCCGGAAGAAAAGATCGTCAAGAAATGGCGTCTGCAGCCGGGCAAGATGTTCCTGATCGACCTCGAACAGGGACGCATCATCGACGATGCCGAGGTCAAGAACGAACTGGCCAATGCCAGACCGTATCAGGAATGGCTGGCCAAGACACAGATCAAGCTGGAAACGCTGCCGGACGAAGTCGCGCCGCAGACGCCGGATCACGCGACAATGCAAAACCGCCAGCAGGCCTTCGGCTATACCCAGGAGGATCTGAAATTCCTGCTGACGCCGATGGCCGTATCCGGCCAGGAGGCCACCGGCTCGATGGGCAACGACTCGCCGCTGGCCGTGCTCTCCAACCGGCCCAAGCCGCTGTACAACTATTTCCGCCAGCTCTTCGCACAGGTGACCAATCCGCCGATCGACCCGATCCGCGAGGAAATGGTCATGAGCCTGACCTCGATCATCGGCCCGCGCCCCAACCTGCTGGGCCTGGACGATGTCGAGCCGCAGCTGCGGCTGGAAGTGAATCAGCCGGTGCTGAGCAACCAGGATCTGGAAAAGATCCGTCATATCGATCAGTACACCGACGGCCGTTTCCGCACCATTACGCTGTCATCCTGCTATCCCGCGGCCGATGGCGCCGCCGGCATGGAAGCCGCGCTCGAGAAACTCTGCCAGCAGGCCGAGAAGGCCGTGCGCGAGCACTATAACATCATCATCCTGTCCGACCGGGCGATCAGCGCCACCCATATCGCCATTCCGGCCCTGCTGGCCACCAGCGCCGTGCATCATCACCTGATCCGCCAGGGCCTGCGTACCGAGACCGGACTCGTCGTTGAAACGGGCTCGGCGCGCGAGGTGCACCATTTCGCCTGCCTGGCCGGCTTCGGCGCGGAAGCGATCAACCCGTACCTGGCCTTCGAAACGCTGTTCGACATGAAGCGCAGCGGCATGCTGCCGGACGATCTTTCCGACGAGGATATCATCGAACGCTTCATCAAGGCGATCGGCAAGGGCCTGTTCAAGGTCATGTCGAAGATGGGCATCTCGACCTACCAGTCCTACTGTGGCGCGCAGATCTTCGAGGCCGTCGGCCTGTCATCGGAACTGGTCGGAAAATACTTCACCGGTACGCCGACCCAGATCGAAGGTGCCGGCCTGCAGGAAATCGCCACCGAGGCCGCCCAGCGCCATCTGGATGCCTATCGCGGCGTGATGATTTACAGGAATGCGCTGGATGTCGGCGGCGAATATGCCTGGCGCGTGCGCGGCGACGAGCATACGCTGACGCCGGACGCGATCGCCAAGCTGCAGCATGCGATCCGCACTGGTAACTACCAGCTCTACAAGGAATATGCCGAACTGGTCGACAACCAGCAGGGCAAGCTGAAAACCCTGCGTGGCCTGTTCAGGTTCAGAACCGGAAAACCCGTTCCGCTGGACGAGGTCGAACCGGCCGAATCCATCGTCAAACGCTTTGCCACCGGCGCCATGAGCTTCGGCTCGATCTCGCACGAGGCGCATTCGACGCTGGCCATCGCGATGAACCGGCTGGGCGGCAAGTCCAACACCGGCGAAGGCGGCGAGGAACCGGAGCGCTTCAAGCCGATGGACAACGGCGACTCGATGCGCAGCGCGATCAAGCAGGTCGCCTCCGGGCGTTTTGGCGTCACCACCGAATATCTGGTCAATGCCGACCAGATCCAGATCAAGATGGCTCAGGGTGCCAAGCCCGGCGAAGGCGGCCAGCTGCCCGGCCACAAGGTCGACCAGCGCATCGCCCGCGTGCGTCATTCGACACCGGGCGTCGGCCTGATCTCGCCGCCGCCGCATCACGACATCTATTCGATCGAGGATCTGGCACAACTGATCTTCGATCTGAAGAACACCAATCCGAAGGCCGATATCAGCGTCAAGCTGGTGTCCGAAATCGGCGTCGGCACGGTCGCCGCGGGCGTGGTCAAGGCGCATGCCGACCATGTCGTGATCGCCGGCCATGACGGCGGCACAGGCGCCTCCCCGCTGACCTCGATCAAGCATGCCGGCACGGCCTGGGAACTGGGCCTGGCCGAAACGCAGCAGACGCTGGTGCTCAACCGTCTGCGCGGGCGCACCGTCGTGCAGACCGACGGCCAGATCCGGACCGGCCGCGACGTCGTGATCGCCGCGCTGCTCGGCGCCGACGAGGTCGCGTTCGGCACCATTGCGCTGGTCGCCGAGGGCTGCATCATGATGCGCAAATGCCACCTGAACACCTGCCCGGTCGGCGTGGCCACCCAGGATCCCGAACTGCGCAAGAAGTTCGTCGGCAAGCCCGAGGATGTCGTCAACTATTTCATGTACGTTGCGGAACAGGCGCGCGAAATCATGGCCGAGCTCGGCTTCCGCACCTATGACGAAATGATCGGCCGCGTGGACATGCTCGACACCAACGACGCGATCCGTCACTGGAAATCGAAGGGACTCGATCTGTCGCCGATCTTCCATCAGGTCGATCCGCAGGGCTCCGCCATCCGTCATTGCGAAAGCCAGGATCACGGACTGGACAAGCTGATCGACAACAGGCTGATCGAGCAGGCGAGACCGGCGCTGGAGGAGAAAAAGCCGGTCGTCATCGAAACGCCGGTCTGCAATGTGGACCGCTCGTTCGGCACGATGCTTTCCGGCGAGGTCGCCAGACGCTACGGCAATGCCGGCCTGCCCGAGGATACGATCGCGATCAAGGCGCGCG
>JAJRVH010000031.1 GCA_021545625.1 Zetaproteobacteria bacterium | reverse complement strand
GACGGCAATGCGCAGCGCCACCCAGGAGCCGGTGATTGCGGCCGTGCGCGTGCCGCCGTCGGCCTGCAGGACATCGCAGTCGATCGAAATCGAGCGCGGGCCGAGCAGGTCAAGATCGACCACGGCGCGCAGGCTGCGGCCAATCAGGCGCTGGATTTCGACGGTGCGGCCGCTCTGCTTGCCGCGCGCGGCCTCGCGGCCGCCGCGGGTATGCGTGGCGCGCGGCAGCATGCCGTATTCGGCCGTGACCCAGCCGCGCTCGGTGCCGCGCAGGAACGGCGGCTGCTTTTCCTCGACGCTGGCCGTGCACAGCACGCGCGTATGCCCGAAGGCAATCAGCGCCGAACCTTCGGCATAACGGTTGAATTCGGTGTCGATGGAAACGGGGCGGAGTTCATCCGCCTGACGGTGATCGCGCATATGCCTTCCTGTCGTTTTTAATGATCGCCCGCCAGCCATGCCTTCAGGCCGTTGGCCGGACTGCCGGCCAGCATGCGGCCATCGCTGGCGATGATGGTTGGTGTGCCGCTGATGTCGAGCTTCTGCCCGAGGGCTGCGATATCGTCCAGCGGCGTCTTGCAGGTGGCGGCGGGCAGTGTCTTGTTGTTCAGCATTACGTCGAGCAATGCCTGATGGCGATCCTTGCTGCACCAGATCGATTCGGCCTTGGCGCGCGCCTGCGGGTGAATCTGGGTCAGCGGATACAGAAAGGTATAGACCCGGATGTCCGGCATCTGCTGCAGAGCTTTTTCCAGCTGTTTGCAGTACGGACATTCCGGATCGGTGAATACCGCCATGCTCAGCCTGGCATCGGGGTTGCCGGAAACGATCGCCTTGTCCAGTGGCAGGATGTTCCAGTCAATGCGGTTGATGTCCTCAAGACGCGCCCGGGTCAGATCGCGGTGAGTGGCCGTTTCGAACATATGGCCGCCGGCGATCAGATGCCTGCCGCTTTTGTCGCTGTAAAAGATGTTTTTTCCGACCTGCAGTTCGTACAGACCGTCGATTGGCGTCTTGCGCACCGCATCGATGTTCAGGTCGGGGATGGCCTTGCGGATTTTTTCGACGGTGGCCGGAGAGACATCGCTGCCGGCATGGCTCCAGGCGGGCATGGCCAGCAGGAGCAGGGTAAACAGAATGGTGCGCATAGAAACCTCCGGGATCATGCTCGGGCGACTCGTGGCCGCTCGACAATCATATCGGAGCGCATCATGCGGCCAGAGACGGGGATTGTGAAGGGGAATCAGTCCTTCTTCCGCTGAACAGGCCCTAGTTTGATGCGGGCGCAGGGAAGGATTCCAGGATCAGATCGCTGAAAGACGGATCATTCCAGTCTCGGGCGCCGATAAAGCCGCGCTCGATCCTGCCGTCGGCGGAGATGACGATCGTGGTCGGCAGCCCCCGGGCGCCGAGCCCCATAGCCTGTCCCGAATCGGTCAGAAGGGCCGGCAGGTCGAAATGATTGCGGTCCAGGAAGTTGCGTGCATCGGCGATGTTGCGATCCAGCGATACCGGCAGAATCGTGACTTCAGGATGTTTTTTCAGCCAGGCGGTGAGTTCGGGCATTTCGGTGCGACAGGGCGGACACCAGGATGCCCACAGGTGCAGCAGTAACGGTTTTCCCCTGTATTCGTCCAGCTGGTGTCTGGCTCCGCGTTCATCCGTCCATGTGAAATCGGCGGCCTGAAGGGCCGGAGGGAAAAGCAATATCAACACGAAAACGATATTCTTAAGCATGATCCTTGTCACCCCTGAATCCTTGGTCGTTGATGATGTGCAAATCTTGCATCGAAAATGTAACAATGTCAGCATTGCCTCCATGCGCAGCTGGATTGCCCTGTCGATGAGTCTGCTGCTGCTGTTCGTCAGCAGCATGCCGCTGGTATCGTTTGCGGACAGCTGCCTCCTGCCCAGGCATATGATGGCCATGGATGAGGGTATGCATGACGGCATGCCGGGCATCGGGCAGGCTCATCTTGGAAAGGACATGCAGGATTGCCGTATCGAATGCGCCTGCGGTTGTCACCGGAGTGTGGATGCGTTGCCGCACCAGCTTGCTCCTCATGTGCTGGCACTTCCGCCTTTCCTGCCTGCGATGTTTGCAGGCGTCGCGGCCGCAGGCGGTGATGCGTATCCGTTCGGCTTTGCTCCGGGCGTGGAGCTTCCTCCTCCTGATTCCAGACTGATTTGATCCGATGCCCTGTCGGGCTGCGGGTGCAGCGTTGCATCCGAACAACATCAAAACAGTCAGGAGATTTCTATGAAACATATGAAAATATGGGCGCTCGCCTTGGCGGGCAGCCTGGGCATGCTGCTGTGCCAGACGGCACAGGGCAGCGAGTGCGGGCTTTCCTGTTGCATTGCAGCAGGAGTGGAAGGGGTCGGCAGTGCCACTGGCCTTTCCGTAACCACCCAGTATGAGTGGATGGATATGAAAACGATTCGCCGGGGTACGAGCAGCCTGTCCCCGGCCGGTGCGATTGCCGGGAATCTGGCCTCCCGGCCGGCCATGTCCATGTATACGGTTCCGACCCGCATGGTGATGCAAAAGATCAGCGCCAATGTCGGCTATCGCATGAATGAGGATGATGCGCTGGTGTTGACCGTGCCCTATATCATCAACGATATGGATATGTTGATGGGCATGAAGACGATGGGGGGTATTACCTACAAGCCGATGAAAATGGATACCATCAGCGGCCTGGGGGATATCTCGCTGGTCTATCTGCACGACGTATACAAGGATGCGGATATCCGTACGCGCGTGAGGTTCACTGTTGGTATCGGCGTCAAGGCGCCGACAGGTTCCCATACCTCGCGTAATCGTAAGCGGGAACTGGTGCATATGATGATGCAGGCCGGTACGGGCAGTTGGGATGCGCTGCTTTATGCCAGCGGTACGCTGGCTTTCGGCGAACATGAGGATGGCGGAGCGCAATGGCTGCTGTTGCCATCGCTGACCTATCAGATGAATGGACGCAATGATCTGGGATACAAGGTGGGCGACCGTCTCAACTATGATGTGTCGGCGCGTTATCGTTTGACCTCCACCTTCAATCTGAAGCTGGATATGAACGGTATATGGGCGGCCCATGACAGCACGGATGGCACGATCGATACGGTTTCGGGCCTGGTTGCCTATCAGAATCCGATGATGTCGATGATCGATAATGTGGCCAACACGGGCATCAGTTCGATCTTTTTGTCGCCGGGCTTTCAGTGGGTGGCTTCGCCGAGCGTGATATTGAGCGGCGAATATCGCCTGCCGGTTTATCAGAATGCGCGGGGTATTCAGCAGGTAACCGATAATTGGTATTTTTTGCGGGCGGCTTTCCGCTTCTGATGCGCAGCCATGTCGGGGGCATTCGCCCCCGGCATGGCTAAATCAGCTTTGAAACGCTACGATCGCAGCTGTTTTTCGACGCGACAGATAAGGACAGAACATCATGAAACGGAACTTTTTGGTACTTGTATTTGCCGGGCTGCTGGCAGCCTGTACTTCTCCGGACGGAGAAGTGATCAGAATGAAGCAGTTACAGCTGTTGCTGGTGGAGTCGGCGGCCCTGGCCGCGATGCCGCAACCGCAGGCCAGGGAAAAGGCGGCGGTGTTTGCGCGGCGTGCGATGTCCGGTCCGGAAATGAACGCGATGCACCATGAGGGTAAGAAAATGCCGGGCATGCAGATTACCCATGATCTGGGAGATGCGGTGTTCGCATTGCTGGAGGTCAGGGGCAAGCCCGATCCGGTCTGGCGCTCGCGCCTGCTTCTGGCGGCGCAGGCCGCCTGGATGCGACTTACGGGCAGCATGCAGGGAGATGCGCTTGGCCGCTTCAGCTATTCGGAAGGGCGTCAACTGGCCGCAACCCAGTTCATGCCCGGGAAACAGCCCGCGGCGGATTCCGCCTATGCAAAGGCCGCCAGGCATATGATCGACAGGCTGAATGCGCTGGCATCCGGATTCTGAGATGCCGGATTTGACCCCTCCCAGGGAGCTTAACAATATGCCCTTGTTTCCAGGCAGGAGGTGATAGCATGGGCTCGTTTCTTGGCCGTTTGAAGAAAGGGCTGGCCCGCAGCCGGGATGGGCTGGCGCAGATGTTGCCGGGGCGCAACGTCGAAGCATTGTCCGGCAGCGAGGGGATGGATATTGAGGATGGCCTGATCATGGCCGATTGTGGTGGTGAACTTTCCGTGTCGCTGGTGGCGCAGGCGCGCAGGCGACGCGGCGGCTCGCTCGATGTATTGAGGGAGGCCATGCTGGCGATGTTACCGCAACCCGGGGCGGTACGAATGCCCGAACAGGGACCTTTCGTGTTGCTGGTTGTCGGTGTCAACGGTACGGGTAAAACAACGACGATCGGCAAGCTGGCCACGATGTTCCGGAAGCAGGGCAAGTCGGTACTGGTTGGAGCCGGCGATACCTTTCGGGCTGCGGCGGTCGAGCAGCTGGCCGTATGGGTGGAACGCGCCGGCGCGGACATGGTGCGCCAGCACGAGGGAGCCGATCCGGCTGCGGTCGCTTTCGATACTGTACAGCGGGGGCTGGCCCGCAACTATGATGTGGTCATTGTCGATACGGCCGGCCGGGTGCAGACCGACAGGGGGCTGATGGACGAGCTGGCCAAGGTGCGGCGCGTGATTGCCAAGGCGTGGCCCGAGGCTCCGCACGAAGTCTGGCAGGTTGTTGATGGAGGTACCGGCCAGAATGCCGTGGTTCAGGTCGAGAAGTTCCGGGAGGTGGCCGGCACGACTGGCCTGATCGTGACCAAGCTGGACGGTACGGCCAAGGGAGGCATCGTGTTGCAGCTGGTCGATCGCTTCGGTTTGCCGATTCGCTATATCGGCGTCGGCGAGAGTCTGGAGGATCTGATGCCATTCGATGCCGAAGACTTTGTCAACAGCCTGCTGCCTGCCGGAGATGAATAGCGTTTCTCTCGATGCATGAGGATGTTCGAAGCATATTTCCGCCAGACCCTAGTTTGTGGTCAGCAGCCGGGCGAGGATGATCAGCAGGCCTGTGATGATGATCAGCCGCCACAGGCGCTTGCGCTTTTGTTGCAGCCGGGTCAGTTCCTGATCGATGTGCTGTCGGTGTCTGCGCATGGCAGGTATGATATCAGGCCCATGCCCAAAAAGCAGGGGCCGCCGGATGGCGGCCCCGTCGAATGAAGTGTTGCGGGCCTAGCCGGCCAGCAGTGCGTTGACCTTGCGCACGAAGCCGGCCGGATCCTCGGGCAGCGCGCCTTCGGCCAGCACGGCCTGATCGAACAGGATATCGGCGAAGTCGGCGACCTTGTCCTTCGAACGCATCCTGGCCAGCCGCTTGACCAGTTCGTGCTCCGGATTGATCTCAAGAATCGGCTTGACCTCGGGCACGTCCTGGCCGGCCTGCTTCAGGATGCGTTCCAGATTGCCGCTGATATCGAACTGGTCCGATACCAGGCAGGCCGGCGATTCGGTCAGGCGGTCGGTGGTGCGCACATCCTTGATCTTGTCGCCCAGCGCTTCCTTGAGTTTTTTGATCGCGGGGCGGGCCGCCTTGACCGCCTCTTCGTGTTCCTGCTTTTCCTTCTCGGCTTCTTCCTTGTCGCCGATGCCCGACAGGTCAAGCTCGCCCTTGGCGATCGACTGCAGCTTCTTGCCGTCGAATTCGGTCAGGTGGGAAACCAGCCATTCGTCGATGCGGTCGTGTAGCAGCAATACCTCGATGCCCTTCTTGCGGAATACCTCCAGATGCGGGCTGTGCTTGGCCGCGGCCAGCGAATCGGCGGTGATGAAATAGATCGTGTCCTGTCCGTCCAGCATGCGGCCGACGTAATCTTCCAGGCTGACCGTCTGTTCATCAGACGTGGTCGACGAAAAGCGCAGCAGCCTGGCGATGGCTTCGCGGTTGGCGAAATCCTCGATGATACCTTCCTTCAGGCAGTTGCCGAACTCCTTCCAGAACAGCGCGTAGTCCTCGCCGTCTTCGTGTTTCGCCAGATCCTCCAGCAGCCCCAGCACGCGCTTGGTCGCGCCCTTTTTCATCGCATCCATGGCCGTGCTCTTTTGCAGGATTTCGCGGGAGACGTTCAGCGGCAGGTCGCCGGAATCCATGACGCCGCGCACGAAGCGCAGATAGCGTGGCAGCAGATCCTCGTTGGCCTCCATGATGAAGACGCGTCTGACATACAGCTTCACGCCATGGCGGGATTCGGCCTGCCAGAGATCGAACGGCGCATGCTTCGGCAGATACAGCAGCAGCGTGTATTCGTATTTACCCTCCAGGCGTTGATGCAGCCAGGCCAGCGGGTCGTCGAAATCATGGCCGATATGCTTGTAGAAGTTCCTGTAGTCCTCGTCCGCCAGTTCGGATTTCGGTCGTGTCCACAGGGCAGAGGCCTGGTTGACGGTCTCGGTTTCCGCTTTCCCGTCTTCGCCGGCCGTGCCGCGCATGCGGATCGGGAACGGGATGTGGTCGGCATACTTGTGGATGATGGCCTTCAGCCGGAAGGCATCGAGGAACTCATCGGCATCCTCGCGCAGATGCAGCACGATTTCGGTACCGCGGGATTCCTTTTCCACCGTTTCCAGCACATATTCGCCGTCGCCCTTCGATTCCCAGCGCACGCCGTGCTCCTTTTCCAGGCCGGCGCGGCGGGTGGTCAGCGTCACACGGTCGGCGACCAGAAAGGACGAGTAGAAGCCGACGCCGAATTGGCCGATCAGGTGCGCATCCTTTTCCTGATCGCCGGAAAGCTGCTCGAAGAATTCGCGGGTGCCCGAGCGGGCGATGGTGCCGATGTTTTCAATCACCTCGTCGCGGTTCATACCGATGCCGTTGTCGCGTACGGTGATGGTGCGGGCGTCCCTGTCCACATCGATGAAGACGTGCAGGTCCGAGTCGCCTTCGTACAGCGCATCATCGGTCGTGGCCTCGAAACGCAGCTTGTCGGCCGCATCGGAGGCGTTGGAAATCAGTTCGCGCAGGAAGATCTCCTTGTTCGAGTAGAGCGAATGGATCATCAGATCCAGCAGTTGTTTGACCTCGGTCTGGAAGGCGCGTGTTTCCTTGCTTGCAGTCGTGCTCATGAATACTCCTCGGTTGTCTGGGGTCAGTTTCAGATGTGTTCCATAGGGTCAGGCACCGGCCTTTTCAAGGGGGCCAGGATCGATCGCCAGAGCTCCAGCTTCTGATCGGCGCGCATGGCCGCGTGCGCGGGGCTCGTGGATGGCAGGCGGCGGGCCGGCAGGCATTGCCATCGTTCATCCAGCCCGGGGCGCACCAGCTTCAGATACAGCGATTCGGCCTTGGCGCCGTTGAAGAACAGATGCCGGATATGCGGATGGGCGGCAAAGAAGGTCGCGAAATCATTGGCTTCAGCCTCGCGAATGTCGGCATCGAGACTGCCCGGCCGCCGGCAGCGCTGCACGACATCCCAGAGCGCCACGTGATGGCGCTGCAGCTGTGACAGTCGTTCGTGGTAGGGGAGGGATGCATCGAATCCGAACAGCTGTCCCATGATGGGCCAGAAGGCGTTGCGGGGATGGGCATAGTATTGTTGCTGCCTGAGCGATTCGCGGCCCGGCATCGAGCCGAGGATCAGGATCGCGGCGCTGGCGTCGGCGACGAACGGGAAGCCGGCATCAGCCATCACGAAGGATCGCCTCGGCCGCTTTCAGGCCATCCACGGCTGCCGATACGATGCCACCGGCATAACCGGCGCCCTCGCCGGCTGGATACAGTCCCCGGATGCTGACGCTCTGCATGTCCCGGCCACGTTCGATGCGTACCGGGCTGCTGGTGCGCGTCTCGCTGGCCAGCAGGTTTGCTTCCTCGCTGATGTATCCGCGCAGCTTGCGGTCAAAGCCTTTCAGGCCTTCAACCAGGGGGCGGCCGAGCCAGTCGGGCAGCAGCGCGTGCAGGTCGGTGGTGACCGCCTGCGGCTTGAAGCGGGTCGGCGCCAGCGTGCCGCTGGCCCAGCCGGCCACGAAATCGCTCAGGCGCATGGCCGGTGCCGCATAACGTCCGCCGGCGGCGGCAAAGGTGGCGGCCTCCAGTTGGCGCTGAAAGGAGACGCCCATCAGGGGCGATGTTTCGATGCCGTGGCGCGCGATATCGTCGGGCGTGATCTGCACGACCACGCCGGAATTGGCCCAGCGGCCGGCGCGCTTTGCATTGCTCATGCCGTTAACGGCCATGTATCCGGGCTCGGTGGGTGAGGGTACGATCAGGCCGCCGGGGCACATGCAGAATGAATAGACGCCGCGCCTGCCGAGATGCGGATCCGCCACCTGGTGGGTCAGCGTATATTCAGCCGCCCCCAGCTTCGGATGGCCGGCCAGAGGCCCGAACTGGGCGCGGTCGATCAGGGATTGCGGATGTTCGGCGCGCAGGCCGACGGCGAAGTTCTTGGCCTGCATCGCAATGCCCTGTTCGTGCAGGCGCATCAGCGTATCGCGCGCCGAATGGCCGGTGGCCAGCACAACGGCATCTCCCCGGATCTCGTCGCCGCAGGCCAGGCGCACGCCGGCCACTTGCCGTTCATCGCCCGTATCATGGATCAGCAGCTCGTCCGCGCGGGTCTCGAAGCGGTAATCCACGCCGAGCTTCAGCAGATGCGCGCGCATATTGCGCACGATGCGCACCAGCTTATCGGTGCCGAGATGCGGATGCGCGTCGATAAGGATGTCCGGCCGGGCGCCGAAGCGCACGAAGCTGGCCAGTACCCAGCGCAGGAAGGGGTGCTTGATGCGCGTGTACAGCTTGCCGTCGGTATAGGTGCCGGCGCCGCCTTCGCCGAAGCAGATGTTCGACTCCGGATTCAGCTCGCCGCGGCTTCTGAGGCGACCGATATCGCGCATGCGAGCTTCCACCGGCTTGCCGCGTTCCAGCAGCGTGACCCGCATGCCGCATTCGGCCAGCGCCATCGCCGCGAACAGTCCGGCCGGCCCCGCGCCGATGATGATCACATGCTTCTGTCCGGTTGCCTGGCTTTGAAAAATCCCGGGACGGGGAGGGGCGAGAAGCGAACGGGACAGCGGCCGGACTGGCTGCCCGGCATGGACGGGTAGCGGTTCCGGCAGCGTCTTCGCCAGTTCGATTTCGTAGGTGCAGACGAAATGGATACGGGCGCGCTTGCGCGCATCGATGGCCCGGCGCGCGCAGTGGCAGGCGAGGATATCCTGCGCATCCAGCCCCAGTTCGGCGGCCAGCCGTTGCCGGACAGCGCTTTCGTCCTCGTCGAGCCCGACACGGACATTGGCAACGGCATAGCGCACGCGGAAATTCAGGCGGCGGCCAGATGGCCCTGGCTGGTATGCGTGATGCGGTTGTCCGCATTGACATAGACCAGCATCGGCGCGAAATGCGCGGCCTCCGTCTGATCCATCTCGGCATAGGTGCACAGGATCAGCAAATCGCCCGGACCGGCCTTGTGGGCGGCCGCGCCGTTGACGCCGATCGTGCCCGAGCCGCGCGGCGCCGCGATGGCATAGGTGGTGAAGCGTTCGCCGTTGGCGACATTGTAGATATGCAGTTGTTCGAACGGCAGGATCTTCGCGGCATCCATCAGATCCTGATCGATGGCGCATGAACCTTCATAGTCGAGTTCGGCATGCGTGACCGTGGCACGATGCAGCTTGGACTTGAGTATGGTCAGTTTCATCGCGAAACCTCCTCGGGTTCGGTGTGATTCACAGGGGCGGATGCATGGGGCATGGGCACGTTGTCGATCAGTCGCGCCCTGCCGATGCGGGCCGCGACCAGGGCGCGTGCCGACCGGTTCCCGCTCAGGTTTGCGACGGGCTCCAGGCTCCAGGCATCGCGGATGTCCAGGTATTCGGCTTCGATGTCCTGTGCCGCAAGCCTCTCGCGGCCGTGGGCGACCAGCGTGGCGCAGCATGTTTCGCCGGCCTTTGCCAGCTTCTGCATTGCCGACAGGGCCCGGTACAGGCCTGTCGCCCGCCTGCGTTCAGCCGGATTCAGATAGCGGTTGCGGCTGCTCATTGCCAGGCCGTCGGCCTCGCGTACGGTGTCGCCGGCCACGATCTCCAGCGGCATGTACAGGCCTTCCGTCATGCGGCGTATGATGGTCAGCTGCTGCCAGTCCTTTTCGCCGAACACGGCGAGATCCGGCTGCACGATGTTGAACAGGATGGCGACGACGGTGGCGACGCCATCGAAATGCCCGGGCCTTGCGGTGCCGCACAGACAGCGGTCGAGGCCTGCGACGCACAGGCTGACCGGTGGCGGACCGTCGGCATACAGGTTTTGCGGGTGGAAGATGATATCGACGTCTTCGGTTTCGCACAGCGCGGCATCGGCTTCGAAGGTGCGCGGATAGCTGTCAAGATCCTCGTTCGGCCCGAATTGCAGTGGATTGACATAGATGCTGACGACGACGGTGTCGGCCAGTCGCCGGGCCTTGCGGATCAGGCTCAGATGCCCTTCGTGCAGGCAGCCCATCGTCGGCACCAGGGCGATGCGTTCCCGGCCGCGCATCGGGGCCAGCTGCCGGCGCAATTCGGCGGTTTGGGGTGTGATGATCATGTCTTGGGGAAGGATGCCGACCGGACGTCTTCGCCGAAGCGGGCGATGGCATCGATGATCCGGGCGCGCAGGCCGGCGTAGGCCGGCGCGAACGGCGGATTGCTCGGCGACAGGCCCAGCAGATCGTGCCAGACCAGCACCTGCGCATCGCAGTCCGGGCCGGCGCCGATACCGACGGTCGGGATGTCGATGCGGGTGTGGATGTCGGAGGCCAGCTGCGACGGGATGTTCTCCAGCACCAGCGCTACCGCTCCGGCTTCGCAGACGGCATCGGCATCGCGCAGCAGTTGTGCGTATTCAGCCGCGCTTTTGCCGCGTTTCCCGTAATCGCCGAACTTCTTGACCGATTGCGGGGTCAGGCCGATATGGGCCACCACCGCGATGCCGCGATCGGCCAGAAAGCGGATGGTGTCGGCCATGGCTTCGCCGCCCTCGATCTTGACCGCGTCGCAGCCGCTTTGTTGCAGGACGCGCACCGACGATGCAAATGCCTGCTGCGGCGACTGCTGATAGGTGCCGAAGGGAAGGTCGCAGACCACCCAGGCGCGCGAACGGCCGCGTACAACGGCCGCGGTATGGTGGATCATCTGTTCAAGGGTGACGGGGATGGTCGAGTCAAGGCCGAGCATGAGCATACCGAGCGAATCTCCGACCAGCAGCACATCCACGCCGGCCTCCTCGGCAAGCATTGCGCTTGCCGCATCAT
>JAJRVH010000030.1 GCA_021545625.1 Zetaproteobacteria bacterium | reverse complement strand
GGCCGACGAGAGTACGGTGCCGGTTGGATACTTCGATCCCGACGACGTTCTTGCCGGGGATCGGAGCGACGATGCGTACGCCGTGCGCACGCAGGGCCATCGTCAGGTCGTCGCACAGGTTCACGACGCGACTGACCTTGATCCCGGCGTCGGGTTCGAACTCGTAGGTCGTGATGACCGGCCCGGGGCGCACCGCCGTGACCCGACCGGCCACCCCGAAAGTCGCAAGCTTCTGCTCGAGGATCTTCGACTGTGCAACGAGCGTCTTCTCGTCGGCGTAGTCTGCTTGATCGTCCGGCTTGCCGAGCAGTCGGACAGGCGGCAGGCGATAGTCGTCGCGCCCGAGATCGAATACGAACTCCTCCTGCTCGGCTTCGGGTTCGTTCTTGCGTTTTCCCTTGCGTGGCGGAGGACTCGGCTGCTCGATCTTGGGCTCTCGAGAACCGGCTGCCGAAGCATGGCCGAACACGACCGGCTGCTCCTCGGCCGCTTTTACCGCCGGCGTGCGCGCCCGGCGCATCTCGGGCAGGCGGACACTCGAAAGCGCCGCGGACGCCTTGCGGACACCAGCGCGGGCCGCCGTGGCGGCACCGCGCCCGGCGGCCATCGCCGCGCGGTGCGCCAACCGTGCCGCGCCGGCCACAACCTCGCTCAGGGGTTTGCCGGTCAAAAGGATCCAGGTGAGCAGCACCAGGGCGCCGACGATCACTCCGGCGCCCGCAGAACCCAGCCAACCGCCGAGAACCGTCGCCAGGAACCCACCAATCCAGCCTCCGGCGAGTTCCTGAGGATGACCGGCGCGCATCAGGCCGAGCAAGACGGCGACTTCGACGAGGAAAAACACCGCTCCGGCCAGACGCATGGGAGAGCCGAGACCGCCCGAACGCTGCATGAACAGCGCCACCGCACCGATGGCCAGCGCACCGATCGGACCGACAAAGCCGGAAGCGGGCGTAATCGCAACCAGACCGGCCACCGCGCCCGAACATGCGCCCAGCAGGCTTGCCTTCTTGAACACCAGATATTCGGCCACGCACCAGCCCAGTACCGCCGTCGCGGCAGCCACCTGAGTGACCAGCAGGGCCATACCGGCCGTACCGTCCGCAGCCAGCTCGGAACCGGCATTGAAACCGAACCAGCCGACCCACAGCAGGGCCGCGCCGATCAGCGTCAGTGTCAGGTTATGCGGCAGAATCGCTTCCTTCGGATAACCGATGCGCTTGCCCAGCACGATGGCGCACACCAGACCGGCCACACCGGCATTGATATGCACGACGGTACCGCCGGCGAAGTCGAGCGTTCCCAGATCGCCCAGGAAACCGCCGCCCCATACCCAGTGGCAGATCGGCGCATAGACGACCAGCACCCAGATACCGGTAAACAGCATCACGGCCGAGAACTTCATGCGCTCGGCGAAGGCGCCGATAATCAGCACCGGCGTAATAATCGCAAAGGTCATCTGGAAGGTCGCGAATACCGTCTCCGGAATCGAGCCGGACAGCGTCTCATAACCGACACCCGAGAAGAAGGCCTTGCCCAGACCGCCGATGAAGGCCGAGCCCTCGCCGAAGGCCAGCGAATAGCCGACCACGACCCACAACACGCTCATCAGCGATGCGATGGCAATGGTCTGCATGCACATCGACAATACGTTCTTCTTGCGCACCATGCCGCCGTAGAACAGCGCTAGGCCCGGCAACGTCATCAGCAGTACCAGCGCGGTCGCCGTGATCATCCAGGCGGTATCGCCGGAATTCAGCGTGTCTTCGGCAAATGCCATGCCCGGAACCAGCAGGGCAGCCGGCAGCACCGCAAAGATTTTCGTCATCATGTTTTTCATCATCCTGTTCTCCCCCTTCCTAAAGCGCATCGGCATCGGTTTCACCGGTGCGGATACGAATGACTTTCTCGATCGGGCTGATGAAGATCTTGCCGTCGCCGACCTTGCCCGACTTGGCCGCCTCGACGATGGCATTCACCGCCGCCTCGACCTGGTCGTCGCCGACCACGACCGAGATTTCGGTTTTCGGGATAAAGTCCACATTGTACTCGGCGCCGCGATAAAGCTCGGTGTGCCCTTTCTGGCGGCCGTGGCCGCGCACTTCCGTCACTGTCAGGCCGGATACGCCGATCTCGCCCAGTGCGTCTTTTACATCATCCAGCTTGAACGGCTTGATGATGGCTCGGATCAATTTCATGCTCGTCTCCTTGTTGGTTTTGCGTTTCAGGGACCGAAGCGGGAGGGTATAACGCCCTCCCGTTCCGACAGGTTCAGTAGGCGAAATTCACGCCTGCAACAAACTGGTTGGCGTTCTTCGGCTTGCCGGTCCAGGTCGGCACCGAGATCAGCAACGACGGCGTCATCGTCACGCCCGACAGATCGATATCCTTGCTGACGGCGAGATCGACGTGGCCCAGTTCATTCTTCGTGGTCGGGAAGGCAGTCGGATTCTGCACGTCGCTGGACGGCAGATAAAAGCCCAGATCGGCGCCGAAATCGAAGCCCGCATAGGAGGCAGACAGCCCCAGATCGACATAGCCGTCCTTCTTCCAGGAACCGGAAATCGCGTAGTAATAGGTCAGGCTGACCGGACCATAGCCGAGGCCCGCATACAGTTCGGCCGCATTGCCGGAAGCGGCATTCAGATAGGCATAACCGATGGCGCCGATCGAATAGCTCAGACCGCTGATCTCGCCGGAGTAATCAACGGTAAAATCGAATTCGGTCACGTTGCCGCCGGCCGCGTTGTTGCCCAGCGGCGCCGCGAACCAGACATTGGCCGACAGGCCGCCGGCAATATCCGTTCCCAGATCGCCCTGTACCGAAGCGGTGGATGATGCCTGCATGCCACGCCACATATACTGACTGAACACACCGATATCGCCGCTAACCCCTTCGGCCTGGGCCTGGGCTGCGCCAAACCCCATGCCCAGCAAACCGGCCATCAGCATCGACAGATAGGTTTTCTTCATTCTCATTGTTTTGACTCCTCGAGTGTTAGTGTTCGCCGGGCCTCTACCCGGCCGTTCCTGGCAGACACATAGCACCATGCATGCCATCCATGCCATCTTTTTTGAATCCTTGTAAATCAACAATTTAAAATACGATCGCCAAACCTTCCGGATATTTCATGCATAAAATATGTGCATATATGCACATATTTTATGCATCCCCATACACCCGCCATGTTGATGGATGATTTCGGCCCCGCGGACCGCTAGGGTTCAGCCATTCCACGCAGAACAGGATCAAAAGAGATGCATATCGATTTCACATTCGCCCCCTGGGGCATGATCTTCGCCGCCTTCATGTACGTGGTCGGCAACGGCATCTGGATGAATACCCTGAGCCGCCGCAATGCGTGGCTCGGCTGGCTGATGTGGGGGCTTTCGGTCGCAGCCATCCTGGTGCTCGGCGCCGCCATCGAGCTGCGCCTGGGCGGCGGCGAGGGCATCTGGGACAGACTGACCAGCGTCAACGGCGACAACCACTGGATCGTCGCGACATTGTACGCGCTGCTGTCGGTGCCGGCGGCTGCCTGTGTTCTGTTCCGCCAGGAAACGGCCTGGACCCGGCTGGCCGTCTGTGCGACCGCGCTTCTGATCTTCATTCCGCTAGGTGCCCAGCTGAATGACCCGGACGATTCCCGCCTGACCCTGTCACTGGGCATCACACTGGCCGTGATCGGCCTGATGTGGTTCTGGTCGCTGCTCTTCGATGCCGAGCCTGAGCACCACAGAAAGACCGTGCCGCTTGAGGAGATGGACGCGTGAAGCATTCACAGGCCCGCGCCAGAACCCTTGTCGAGGCCCTGCCCTATCTGCAGCGCTTCGCCGATCAGACCGTCGTCATCAAATACGGCGGCCATGCGATGGTCGAGGAAGAACTGAAGGCGAGTTTTGCCACTGATATCACGCTGCTCAAGCAGGTCGGCATCAATCCGGTCATCGTGCACGGCGGTGGACCGCAGATCGGCGAACACCTGAAAAAGATTGGCAAACAGGCCGAGTTCGTCGACGGCATGCGAGTCACCGACAGCGAAACGATGGATGTCGTCGAGATGGTGCTGGCCGGCCTCGTCAACAAGGAGATCGTCGCCAATATCAACAAGGCCGGCGGCAAGGCAGTCGGACTGTCCGGCAAGGACGGTGGCCTGATCTGCGCCCGCAAGCTGAAGATCGAACGCTCCGCTCCGGAACTCGACGTGCCCGAAATCATCGATCTGGGCCACGTCGGACGCGTGCACAGCGTTCATACCGGCATCCTGCAGCTGCTGGAAAAGGATCGTTTCATTCCGGTTATTGCGCCGGTCGGCTACGACAAGGTGGCCGGCCAGAGCTACAACATCAATGCCGACCTCGTCGCCGGTGCCATCGCCCAGGCACTGGGGGCGGCCAAGCTGATCCTGCTGACCGACGTGCCCGGGGTGCTCGATGGAAACAAAGAGCTGGTTTCGCAACTGTCCCCGGAAAGCACCCGCGCGCTGATCGATCAGGGCATCATCGCCGGCGGCATGATTCCGAAGGTGCAATGCTGTCTTGATGCGGTGACCGGAGATGTCGCGCAGGCCCACATCATCGACGGCCGGGTTCCGCATGCGCTATTGCTGGAGATTTTCACCGACACCGGCGTGGGCTCGGTGTTTTCTGAGACATAGAAAACCCGCCCGCTCAGCCCTCCCTTTCCAGACAGGCCGGACACAGGCCTGAAAACACCCTGCTCTCGGCATCGATGCGCCAGCGCCGAATGGTCAACGGCGCATGCTCGACACTGCTGGCCGGCAGATCCTGAATCAGTCCACAACGACGACAACAGGCGTGATCGTGGCGCTCGGTACGGCTGTCGAACACCGTACGCCCCCCGACATGGATCCTCCTGAGCAGCCCCGCCTTCTCGAAATGATCCAGCGTCAGATAAATCGTATTCGGCGATAGCGAAGGCAGGCGGCTGCGCAGCTGCTCATAGACCTGCTGCGGACTCAGATGCACCGGCTCCGCCAGCATCAGCTCGGCCACGGCCAGCCGTTGCGGCGTAATACGCAGCCCGTGCTCCCGCAGCCTTGTTTCCATTCGATGTATTCCGTCCATAGATAGGAATCTATCCCAGATGAGATTGCTTGACAAGTTTCCCGCAAGCGCTAATGTTCCTTTTAGGATTAATTACTAAAAGGAGGCTTCACCCATGAAATCAACCATTACGGCCGCGCTGCTATCCCTCGGCATGCTCGCAACCCCCGCCGCCGCCGGCAACCTGCCCGAAGGCATGGGGCCGTTACCGACCAGCGTCCCGGCGCCGGCCGACAACCCGACAACGCCGGAACGGGTCGAACTCGGCAAAAAGCTCTATTTCGAGCCGGCTCTTTCCAAAAGCGGCCACTTCTCATGCAATTCCTGCCACAACCTCGCCACCTGGGGCGTGGACAACCAGCGCTTTTCGATCGGCCACAAATGGCAGCGCGGCGGCCGCAACGCGCCGACTGTACTCAATGCCGCCTTCTGGTCGAAACAGTTCTGGGACGGCCGCGCGCCGCTGCTTGAGGATCAGGCCAAGGGGCCGCCGCTGAACCCGGTCGAAATGGCCATGGACAGCGAGGCCGACGCGGTATCGCGCCTGACCGAGGCCGGCTATACACCGCTGTTCGACAAGGTATTCGGGAAAAACAGCCTGAATTATGACAACATCGCCAAGGCCATCGCCGCCTTCGAACGCACGCTGATCACGCCGAACGCGCCATTCGACCGCTTTGCCCGCGGCGAAGGCGATATCCCGGCCGCCGCCAAACGGGGCATGAAAAAGGTTGCCGAAATCGGCTGTACCTCGTGTCATGCCGGACCGCTGTTCACCAGCAATGAATTCGTCCGCTTCGATTACGGCAGCGATCATGGTCTGAAATCCGTCACCGGCAGGAAAGAGGACGATCACGTATTCCGCGTACAGTCCTGGCGCAATGTCGCGATGACCGCGCCCTACTTCCACGACGGCTCGGCTGCAACGCTGCAGGAAGCCGTGGCGACCATGGCCAGGGTTCAGCTCGGCATCAGACTCGGCAAGCGCGATATCGACGACATCGTCGCCTTTCTCGAAACCCTGACCGGCGAGATGCCCGGGATCACGCTGCCGGTGTTGCCGCGCCCGTCCGGCCACGCCCTGCCCTGGAAGGAGTGAACACCCACGCGTAAAAACGCCCGGCGATGGCCGGGCGTTTTCTTATATCACTCTCCGTAAAACAGCGTCGGAATGATATGCCAGAGCAGGCTCCAGCTCACGTCGCCGCGAGCGAGACAGGCAACGCCACCGTTCCGGAAGCGGATCGGCTGCATCTCTGCGTCGCGACAGATCAGCAGCCCGGCCAGACGCTGCAAATGCGGCAAATGTCCGACCAGCATGACATCGTCGCCGATGCGGGCCAGCCGCTCGAACCAGGCCTGCGGATCGTCATTCGGCCCCAGATCGCCGGCCTTGCGCACCGGTATGTCGCCCCATGCCTCGGCAAACATGTCGGCCGTCTGTCCGGCCCGAAGCTTGCCGCTGTGCGCGATCCAGGCGGGAGCGGGCTTCTCGAACAGACTCAGAAACCCGGCCGTGCGCGTCACGTCCTCGCGCCCCTGGGCGGCCAGCGGGCGCTCAGGATCCTCCTTCGCATCGACCGCCAGTCCGTGTTGCACCAGATAAACGCGCATATTGCCCCCCCGAAAACCGGCCTTCGCAAACACAGGCGACACATCGACGCCCGCAAACCGATCATAGCCGCAAACCACCCCGGCCGGCAATGGCAGACGATTCAGACTGCTTGCTGACAACAGGCAAGCCCGGCAGGCTGCGCCGCCATGTCCGCTGTCCGTTTTGAAATCCTTGCCCGCGACACCACCGGCGGCTTCGCCCGCCGGGGCCGGCTCGTACTGCCGCATGGCATCGTCGAAACACCGGTCTTCATGCCGGTCGGCACCCAGGCGACGGTCAAGAGCATGACGCCGGCCGACCTGACCGATGATATCGGCGCCAGCATTATCCTCGGCAACACCTACCACCTGATGCTCAGGCCCGGCGCCGGACTGATCGAGAATATGGGAGGCCTGCACCGCTTCATGGCCTGGGAGCGCCCCATCCTGACCGATTCGGGCGGCTTTCAGGTCTGGTCGCTCGGCAATCTGCGCAGGATCGAGGAACACGGCGTGCGCTTCCGCTCGCATATCGACGGCTCCGAGGTTTTCCTGGGTCCGAAGGAAAGCATGCAGATCCAGCGACAGCTGGGCAGCGACATCGTCATGGCCTTTGACGAATGCACTCCCTATCCCGCCACGTTCGAGGAGGCCGAAGCCTCGATGCGGATGTCGATGCGCTGGGCGGCTGAATGCCGCGAGCACCTGCCGGTCAATGATCGACAGGCGCTGTTCGGCATTGTGCAGGGCGGCATGTATCCGGAACTGCGCCTGCAAAGCCTGGAAGCCATCGCAGCCATCGATTTCGAGGGTATTGCCATCGGTGGCCTGTCCGTCGGCGAGCCGAAGGAAGAAATGCTGGCCATGCTCGACGCGCTGGCGCCGCACCTGCCAGCCGACAAGCCGCATTACGTGATGGGCGTCGGCACGCCCGAGGACCTGATCGAGGGCATCGACCGGGGCATCGACATGTTCGACTGCGTAATGCCGACCCGCAATGCCAGAAACGGCACGCTGTTCACCGACGACGGCAAACTGAATATCAAGAACCTCCGCCATGTCGACGATGAGCGCCCGGTCATGGACGACTGCACATGCTATACATGCCAGCATTTTTCGCGCGCCTATCTGCGCCATCTGTACATGGCGAAAGAGATTCTAAGTTCGAGGTTGAATACCCTGCACAATC
>JAJRVH010000029.1 GCA_021545625.1 Zetaproteobacteria bacterium | reverse complement strand
GTCGTGGCCATGCTCTCCGGTCACGGTTTCCAGTTCGTCATCCTGGGACTGGCCGATGATATCGATACCGGCCAACATATCCTGCGCCACGCCCAAACAGGCTGGAATGCCGCCGGACAAACCTCCCTGGCCGAAGCCCTGCAGCTGATCAGCGCCTGCCGGCTGATGCTGTGCAACGATTCCGGCTTCATGCATGTGGCCGCCGGCCTCGGCAAGCCGACGGTCGTCCCGTTCGGCGCCACCGACCCTGAACGCACCTCTCCCGACGGACCGAAAGTACGTATTCTCTGGCAACCGGCTCCGTGCAGCCCCTGCCTGCAACGCGAGTGCAACGTCGAAGGTCAGCCGTGCATGGCCGGTATCACGACCGAGAGGCTGGGACAGGCCTGCCTCGAAATGCTGGACGCATGAAGGTTCTGGTCGTCAAGCTCTCCGCCTTCGGCGATATCATTCATTGCCTGCCGGCCCTGAACGATCTGCTGCAGCACCCTAACGTCTCCGAAGTTCACTTGCTGGTCGATAAACGCTATGCCTTTGTCACCAATATCTTCCCGCGCCAGGTGGCCGTGCACACGGTGGCTCTGAAATCGGCCGGCGCACTGTCATCAACGCTGGCCACGCTGCGCGAATTGCGCGCCGTCCGTTTCGACAGCGCGATCGATCTGCAGGGGCTGATCAAGTCCGCACTGCTGGCGCGCGCCTGCTGTCCCCATGTCTACGGCTTCGACAAACGGTTGCTGCCCGAGAAGGCGGCCGGCCTGCTGCAGCAGGCCGTTGCCTTTCATGCCGACGATCGCCATGTCGTGCAGCAATACCGGCGTATTGCCGCCGCTCCCTTCATCGACAGGATGCCGCCCGCCACGGCCATCGCCTATGCCGCGCCAAGGATTGACCTACAGAACTGCCGCATACAGCCGGATGCCGCGCTGGCAGGACACCTTGATCTGGAGGCGGATAACTATGTCGTACTGCATGCCGCCGGCGGCTGGCAAACCAAACAGCTTCCCGACCATGTCTGGACCGGCGTGGCGCGAGGCCTCCAGCAGCGCGGCATGACGCCGCTGTTCAGCTGGGGCAGCCCCGACGAACGGCAGACTGCGGAAACACTCGCCCGCCACAGCCATGCCCGCGCCTTGCCCGAGCGCCTGAATATGTCAGCATTGGTCGCCTTGCTGGGCAAGGCCCGAGCCGTTGTCGGCGCGGACACGGGGCTGCTGCACCTGGCGGCCGCGCTGGACACCCCCACTATCACCTTCTGGGGGCCGTCGGCCTCATGGCGCTCGGCCCCGCTCGCAGAAGGACAAGGAGCCAGACACTGTCATATCGAATCGAATTAGGCCTGCGGCCCCTGCTTCAAACGGACCTGCGATCATTTCATCTGCATGGACATGATACAGGCCGATGCCATTCTCGGAGCCATAGATGACATCTGAACAACCCCACGGGAAAAAGCTGCACAGGCTGCTGCTGCGCGCCCGCATCCCGGCCAGCGTTCTGATGGCCCTGGCCATCCTAGGCTTTGCCAGGCCGAGCATATCATCCCTGCTCGCCGGACTGGCGATCGTCGCGCTGGGCGAGTCCCTGCGCATCTGGGCATCCGGGCACATCCATAAAATGGCCGAGGTCACGCAAACCGGCCCCTATGCCATGTGCCGCCATCCTCTTTATCTCGGCCATTTCATCATCGCAATCAGCTTCTGTACCGCGGCGGCCAGCTGGATCGCGCTGCTGATTGTCGTGCCGGCCTTTTTCATCATCTACGCCCCGACATGGAAAAACGAGGAAGGCTATCTGACAGGCCAGTTCGGCGATGTCTATCGGGACTATATGCAATCCACGCCGGCCCTGTGGCCACACTTCAACCATCGCTGCCTGTCGGGTTCCTTCGACTGGCAACTGGTAAAACAGCACCGTGAATGGAATCATATCGCACTGCTGCTCGCGGGCCTGCTGGTACTGACCGGCATCGGATATTTCCGGGGCTTCTGATGCGCCCTCTGATCGCGCTGTTGCTGCTCTTTCTCTGGCCTGCCTCGGCCATGGCCGAAGTCCGGCCGTCTCCGTGCATGCCCTTTATCGGAGAACAGATGGACTTCAGCGTCGGCTGGGAATTCATCAATGCCGGTTATGCGACGATGCAGGTGACCGGCAACGCGACCGGCTGGCAGGTGGAAACGCGGGCGCGCACGAACCGTTTTCTGGATATGTTCAAGAAGGTCCGCGACACCATCACGGCCAGAGGCATCTGCATCGGCGATCGCATGCAAAGCACGGTATTCGATATCGAACAGCATGAAAACCGCTACCATGCCGTCAAAAAAACCCGATTTCTCTGGAAAAGGCACCGCGCGACATTCACCCAGAACGGCAAAACCGACAGCTACAGGGTGCCGGCCGGACATCTGAGCGTCATTGATGCATTCTTTCTGGTGCGCGCGATGAAGCTGGAAGCCGGGAAGACCCTGACGATCCCCATCTTCGATTCGCGCAAGCGCTATGAACTGGAGGTGCGGGTATCCAAACGCAGGAAAAAGTTCAAAGCACCATGGGGCGGCTTCGTCGACTGCATCGAGGTGGAGCCGAAGCTGAAAACCGAGGGCATCTTTTCCAGCAAGGGAAAAATCAAAATCTGGATGACCGACGATGACCGGCATATCCCGCTCAAAATGACCGCCAAAATCAAGATCGGGCATATCGTCGCGATCCTCAACGACTACCGTAACGGAAGGATATAACAACATGGCACGACTATTCGACCATCCGCTCAAACGCAAGGCCCGGCTCGAAGAGACATATGCGGACAAAAAGGTGCTCGATGTCGCCTGCGGCGAGGTCAAGTTCCGGGGCGCAACCGGGCTGGACTATAATATTCGCAGCTATCGGCCGAAGGAAAAGCAGGCCGATGTGGTATACGACCTGACGCAGTTTCCCTATCCCTTCGAGGATAACAGCTTCGACCTGATATGGTGCAGTCATTTTCTCGAACATTTCGAGGACTTGCCGAAGATCATGGAAGAATTCTATCGCCTGCTGAAACCGGGCGGGCGCGTGGCCATCAATACACCGCACTACTCCAGCGTCGAAGCCTATCGTCACTGGCAACACTGCCACTATTTCGCCAAGGGGTCGTTCGACTACTTCTGCGAGGATTCGCACGAATGGGAATTCTACGATTGCCGCTACAAGCTGCTCGAAAGCAAGATCTTCTTCGACGACCTCAGCAACGCTCTGGGCATCGGCCTCTTGGCCAACACCTTTTCCTGGACCTACGAACGGCGGCTGGCCTGGATCTTCCCGGCATCCAGCGTCTATTTCGTTCTGGAAGCGATCAAGGACTGATGATGGAACACTCGTTCGCCTCCTCCATCGGGACAGCCGCGCCATGATCATCCTCGGCATCAACGACGGCCGCTATCACAATACCGCCGCCAGCGTCATCATCGATGGCCGCGTCGTCTCCTCGATTGAGGAGGAACGCCTGTCGCGCATCAAGATGGACAAGGCCTATCCGCACCGGGCCATTGCCGAGGCGCTGCGCATTGCCGGCATCAAACCTGACGATGTCGATATCGTCGCCCTTTCCAATCTGAACCGGGACGAACAGAAGCCGGCGATCAATCGCCTGTTCAGGCATATCGCCGAAGCCGGCAGGGATGAACCCTTGATTCGCCGCTTTTACTGGAAGCAGCAGTTCCAGCGCTTTACCCGGCTGCTGAAAAAGCGGCCTGCACCACCCGGCATACTGGCGGACAGGCCGGCGCACACCGTCGAACATCACCTCGCGCATGCCGCCAGCGCCTACTACTGCTCGCCTTTCGGCAATGATCGCATCGGCGTTATCACACTGGACGGCTCCGGTGACTTTTCGTGGGGCTCGGTCTGGATCGGCGAAAACGGGCGTCTGAAAGAGATCGAACACCTGCATGCGCTGAACAGCATCGGCCTGCTCTATTCGGCCGTCACCGTCTATCTCGGTTTCAAGGCCACCCGCCATGAAGGCAAGGTGCTGGGGCTGGCCGCCTTCGGCAATCCCGAACCCTTCCTGTCCCGGCTGCTGGCGCATGTGCGTACCGATGACTGGAACCACCTCCTTGATGCCCGGCTGGCCCGGGTCACGCTACGCCAGTTCACCGATATGGGGCAGGATGTGATCCGCGAACTGTGTCACGATCTCTGCCGCGAGGACATTGCAGCCGGCATTCAGGCGCTGACCGAGCGGCTGATCTGTGACTGGATCCGCCAGCAGGCGATCCGCCTGCAGGTTAACCGGCTGGCACTGGCTGGTGGCGTGTTCGCCAACGTCAAGCTCAACCAGCGCATTCTGGAATTGCCGAAGATCGACAATATCTACGTACATCCGAACATGGGCGATGGCGGCCTGGCCACGGGGGCCGCGCTGGAGGTTCATGCGCGCCTGCAGGGCAGGCTGGAACCCTCCCTGCTTGAACAGGTCTATCTCGGCACGCGCATCGATGAAACCGGCGCCCTGCAGGCGCTGGAAAACGCCGGTGTCACGTTTGAAAAACCCGACGATATGGCAACGACCGTTGCCGAACTGCTGGCCGACGGCAAGGTTGTCGCGCGCGCCGACGGCGGCATGGAATCCGGCCCGAGGGCGCTCGGCAACCGCACCGTCATGGCCGCCTGCAATGACACCGAAATCAACCAGTGGCTGAACCAGAAATTCCAGCGTACCGAATTCATGCCCTTTGCTCCGGTAATCCTCGAGGAATACGCGGCCGAATACTTTCCGGCCTGGACTCCCGAGCATGTGACGGCGCGCTTCATGACCATCACCTACGATGCATCCGGAACCGCCAGACAACACATCCCGGCCGCCGTGCACGTGGATGGCACGGCGCGCCCGCAGGTGCTGCGCCGGCAGGATAACCCCGGTTATTACGACATTATCCGCGCCTATCATGCCAGAACCGGCGTGCCGAGCGTCATCAACACCAGCTTCAACATGCACGAGGAACCGATCGTGCGTACGGCCGACGAAGCCATCCGCGCCTTTCAGGCCGCCGGCCTCGATGCGTTGATTCTGGGGCCGTTCCTGATCCGTGCCTGAGCCTGGAGCAGATACGTCCGCGCGCCGCCCCCTGTCAGCGGTCATTATCGCATGCAACGAGGCGGACAACATCGGCGACTGCATCCGCAGCGTTGCCTGGGCCGATGAGGTGCTGGTCGTTGATTCCGGCAGTTCGGACGATACGGTCGATATCGCCAAGTCGCTCGGCGCGCGGGTCATCCATCAGGCATGGCTGGGCTTCGGCCGGCAGAAACAGGTCGCCTCCGGGCAGGCGCGCCATGACTGGATTCTGAACATCGATGCCGACGAACGGCCGGACGCCCTGTTATGCGAATCAATCCGCCGCGCGCTTGCCGGCAACCGGCAACCGGCAGCCTATGCCTGCAACTTTCGCCACCGCATCATGGGCCGCTGGCTGAAACACGGCGAGGCATGGCCCGATCCGCATGTGCGTCTGTACGATCGCAGGCATGCCGCGTGGAACTCACTGCCGATCCATGAGCATGTCGAGGTTCAGGGCGAGGTGAATCACAACGATGGTGGGAAGGAGGATGAGGAATCCGGAACGGAAATCGGAGATCTCGACGGGGGCATCCAGGCTACGCACTCCCATGGCGGCCGAATACGAGACGACGACGGTCAGGGCGTCGATAGTCGCGAATGTCAGGTCAGAGCGAAGCCGTGCCGATGCACGAGCCACCTTCAATCCGAATGCCGCAAAGGACATTGAGAATTTCGATTGAGGTGAATCCACTACCGATGATTTATCTTTTCCCCGCACCCCGTCTCCCCTCTAGCCCTGGTGTCGATGCCTAGGTGTGGTACACCTTGTGAGACACTCCGCCAATGACGTATGTTAGCAGAAAGCCACTGAAGTGCCAGGGAAATATAGGAATGTTTTAGCTCCGAATTAACCGAAGGTCTGCACCATCGCTCGCGTGGCTCACACCGTCACGGATCGTCCCACTCGAGAGCGTGCTGAGACTCTCTCTGCGCAGATCCATCCCTGGGAGTCTCCTGGTAGGGATCGTGCAGCAGAAGCGTGCGGACAGGAATTTGTAAAGTATTTCCAGCCCCTCGGGTGTTCTCCGTTTTCGGCACTTGGTCCCGCGCTACAGCCACGACACGATCCATCTCGGTTCTGGTGTCTCGATCCGGGAGGCGGTTCTTCGAACGGGTCGGTCTCTGACCGTCTGGTTCGTGTGCTGTTTCGTTGTGAGCGGTTTAGCAACGGCTTAGGGATGCCTTAGCGCTCCGTATGTTCATCTCAGATGTGTTGCTGTCGTCGTATCTGGTCATCCCGACCGAGGTACGGTCAGTCGTCCATGACGAGTCCCCGCTACGATCACGAAACACGTGAGGAGTGCCACATGTTTATCTTTCGCCGCAGCCATGGTTCTGTCGAATCTCGCGGCGATGTCGCGATGATCGGTGGTTTCGCGACGACCAGGGTGATGTTTGCTGTGCTGGTGCTCGTTGGCGCTGTGTTCGCTG
>JAJRVH010000028.1 GCA_021545625.1 Zetaproteobacteria bacterium | reverse complement strand
TTCTTCGGCATCCAGTACAAGGTCGGCGTAGACGGCATCTCGCTGGTGATGGTGCTGCTGACGACGTTGCTGACGATGATCAGCGTTCTGGCCAGCTTCGGCCCCATCACCAACCGGGTGAAGGAGTACATGATCGCCTTCCTCATGCTCGAGGTGGGCATGCTCGGCGTATTCCTGTCGCTCGACCTCTTCCTGTTCTACGTCTTCTGGGAGATCGTGCTGATCCCGATGTACATGATCATCGGTGTCTGGGGTGGCGCGAACCGCATCTACGCCACCATCAAATTCGTCATCTACACCCTGGTCGGCTCGCTGCTCATGCTGGTGGCCATCCTGGCCATGGCCTGGACCTATTGGTCCGAGACAGGCACCTGGGTGGGTGCCTTCGACTATGAGTCGCTGCTGCGCTTCGACATCGATCCCTCGCTGCAGTTCTGGGCCTTCCTGGGCTTCTTCCTGGCCTTTGCCATCAAGGTACCGATGTGGCCGTTCCACACCTGGCTGCCTGACGCGCATACCGAGGCGCCGACGGCCGGCTCGGTGATCCTGGCCGGTATCCTGCTGAAAATGGGCGCCTACGGCTTCCTGCGTTTCTCGCTGCCGATGCTGCCGGATGCGTCGCAGTATTTCGTGCCGTTCGTCGTCGTGCTCAGTCTGATCGCGATCGTCTACATCTCGCTGGTGGCGATGATGCAGAAGGATATGAAGCGGCTGATCGCCTATTCGTCGATCGCGCACATGGGCTTTGTCACGCTGGGCACGTTCATGTTCACGCAGCAGGCCATGGAGGGCGCGCTGTTCGGCATGATCTCGCACGGCTTTGTCGCGGCCGCATTGTTCCTGTGCGTCGGCGTGATGTATGACCGGCTGCATACGCGCGAAATCGGCGATTACGGCGGCGTGTTCAACGTGATGCCGGTGTTCGCGGCGGTGATGATGGTGTTCTGCATGGCCAATGTCGCGCTGCCGGGCGCCTCGGCCTTCATCGGCGAGATCATGGTGCTGATCGGCACGTTCAATCCGTCCGACGTGGCGCAGGCCAACCTGTCGGTCTCGACGAAATGGGTGGCGATCGTCGCCACGACCAGCGTCGTTCTGTCGGCCTGCTATACGCTGTGGATGTACAAGCGGGTCATCTTCGGCGATCTGACGAAGGATACGGTCAAGACGATGAAGGACATGAGCATGCGCGAGTTCGGCTATTTCGTGCCGCTGATCCTGCTGGTCGTATGGCTCGGATTCTATCCGCTGCCCGTGCTCGATATCATGCATCCGACGGTCGCGCATCTGATCGATCAGGCGACCGGCAGCAAACTCGATGCGGCGGCGGCGCTGGCTCAGGCCGTGCCGGCCGTTGCGCATCATTAAGGAAGTGATTCATGGCTAATGTGACTTTCCCGTTTCCGTTCCCCGAGCATTTGCTGGCCCTGCTGCCGGAGATGGTCGTGGCCGTACTGGCGATGGCGCTGCTGTTGCTCGATCTGTTTGTTCCAAGGGAGCGCAAGAGCCTGACGGCCTGGCTGTCGGCGCTGACGATGGTCGCGGCCGGTGCCGCGACGCTGTATGTGATGACACCGGAAACGCAGGTGGCCTTTTATGGCTTTTTCGTGCTGGATGATTTCGCGGCCTATACCAAGCTGCTGATTTGCGCCGCCACCGTGCTCGGCATCGTATTGTCCGTCGATTATATGAAGGATGTCGAAAACGTCGGCGAGTATTACGTGCTGATGCTGTTCGCGGCGCTCGGCATGATGCTGATGGTGTCGGCCAACAACTTCATCATCATGTATCTGGGCCTGGAGCTGATGGCGCTGTCGATCTATGTGCTGGTTGGCTACCAGCGCGACGTGCTGCGGTCCAACGAGGCGGCGCTGAAATACTTTATCCTCGGCGCCCTGTCGTCGGGGATGCTGCTGTTCGGCATTACCTATTTCTACGGCGTGACCGGCAGCTTCGATTTCGCTGCCATCGGGCACGGCATCGAGACGGCGGGCAATGGCGCAACGGCGGCTGTGATGCTCGGGCTGGTTTTCGTGATCGCAGGCCTTGCCTTCAAGGTGTCGATGGCGCCGTTCCATATGTGGACGCCGGATGCCTACGAGGGTGCGCCGACGCCAGTGACGGCTTTCATGTCGGTGGCGCCGAAGGTGGCCGGCTTCGTGGTGTTCATGCGCATTCTCGTCGATGCGTTGCCGGGGCTGCTGCATGAGTACACGATGATGCTGACGGCGATGGCCGTGATCACGATGGCTGTCGGCAATCTGGCAGCGATCGCGCAGCGCAATATCAAGCGTATGCTCGCCTACTCGACGATCGGGCATGTCGGCTTCGTGATGCTGGGCCTGATCGCGGCCAATGCGGACGGCTATGCCGGCATCCTCGTGTATCTGAGCGTTTACCTGTTCATGACGATGGGCGTGTTCGCGATCATCGTGCTGATGCGTCGCGAGGGCATCCAGGGCGAGCTGCTCGACGATTTCGCCGGCCTGGCCCGCGTTCGGCCCGGCTATGCGCTGGCCATGGCGCTGTTCCTGTTCTCGCTGGGCGGCATTCCGTTTCTGGCCGGCTTCTGGGCCAAGTACGTGGTGTTCATCGCCGCGGTTGAGGCCGGGCACCTGTATCTGGTGCTCTATGCGCTGCTGTTTTCGGCCGTGGGGGCGTTCTATTACATCCGCGTGGTCAAATACATTTACTTCGACGAGGAGCGCGTGGCGTTCAATTTCATCGAAAGCCGCCCGATGCAGGCGACCGTCGTGGTCATGGCCATCGCCGTCGTGGCACTGGGTATCTATCCGGATCCGCTGATCGACATCTGCCACAAGGCGCTGGGCGGGCTGATTTGATCTGACCGGAGCGCGGCCGGTGTCGCTTTCCAACACAGGGCTTGCATGTTGGCCGGCATGGCGTTATAAATCGCGCCCTTTTGAAAATTGACGGAGAATGAAACGTGAAAGCTGATATTCATCCAGAATACGTCGCAGCCAAGGTAACCTGTTCCTGCGGCAATAC
>JAJRVH010000027.1 GCA_021545625.1 Zetaproteobacteria bacterium | reverse complement strand
TGGGAAGCCTCCCCGCAAGCTGTCCCGGACAAATCATGGCAGCCGCTTTGGACGACCACAAAACAGGCCGGACATGATTCACGCCGGTTCCCGGTTTCTGATCCGGGTATTCACCAGTGCCGGGGAGCCCCGCCCTTCAATGCGGCAAGCGTCAGCACGGACACGCCCATACCCTTGCGAGTGCGGTTCGCCAGTCTTCCGGCAAACCATATCAGACCCGGCAACAAAATCCTGCAAGGCCCTTGCACTTATACGACCGAAAAAACCAGCAGCCGCTCAGCCCGCCGGCTGACCGGCCTCATCCTGCGGAGTATCGGAGGCGGGTTCGGCGACTGCGGGGGCGTTCAGGCGCTCCTCCCTGTTCACGCGCACCTCCCTCGGAGCATCGATGCCGATACGGACCTGACCGCCCTTCACGCTCAGCACCTGAATCTGGATATTATCGCCGATGGCGATCGTTTCGCCTTTCTTTCGCGTCAATACAAGCATGAAAACTCTCCCTGCATGCTTAGATAGACGCTAAATCCGGCATGCGCAAGTTTCCGGCGCGACTCAGCCCTCCGACTCCTCAGCATCCAGGCCGAAGGCCGTATGCAGCGCCTGCACGGCCCGGTCCACCTGCGACTCGTCGATCACGACGGTGATCTTGATCTCGCTGGTCGAAATCATCTGGATATTGATCCCTTCGCCGGCCAGCACGTCGAACATCTTCTTCGCCACGCCCGAATGCGAGCGCATGCCGACACCGATCACCGACACCTTGGCCACGGTATCGTCGCCCAGCACGTCACGCGCCTGCATCTCGCCACACAGCTTGTGCATAATGTCCATCGTCGTGCCAAAATCATCGCGCGGCACGGTGAACGTTATATCGGTATACCCCTGCTCACTGACGTTCTGGACAATCACATCGACATTGATCGCCGCCTCGGCCACCGGACCGAACACATTGGCCGCGATGCCCGGATGGTCGGGAATACCCCGGATCGTGATTTTCGCCTCGTCCCGGTTGTAGGCAACGCCCGAAATGACTGCTCGTTCCATGGTATCATCCTCTCTGCTGACGATTGTGCCCGGCACCGGCTCGAAACTGGAGCGCAGATGGATGGGCATGTCGTAACGCATGGCCAGCTCCACACTGCGCGTCTGCAACACCTTCGCCCCCAGCGATGCGAACTCGAGCATTTCCTCGTAGCTGATGCGGTCGATCTTTCTGGCCCGTGGCACGATGCGCGGATCGGTCGTGTAGACGCCGTCGACATCGGTATAGATATCGCAGACATCGGCCTTCACCGCCACCGCCAGCGCCACCGCCGAGGTGTCGGAACCGCCGCGACCGAGCGTCGTGACATTGCCGTGCTCGTCCACGCCCTGAAAGCCGGTCACGACGGGCACCTGACCGGCCTGCATGTGGCGGATCAGGTGAGCGCTGTCGATATGCTTGATGCGGGCGCGCGCATGCTGGCTGTCGGTGCGGAAACCGGCCTGCGCGCCGCTGCAGGAATAGGCAAAGATGCCGCGCGCCTGCAACTCGATGGACAGCAATGCCGCCGTCACCTGCTCGCCGGTCGCGACCAGTGCATCCATCTCCCGGCCGGCGGGGGCCGGCGACAACTCGCGGGCCATGCCGATCAGCCGGTTCGTTTCGCCGCTCATTGCCGACACGACCACGGCCACCTCGTTGCCGCGCCCGATTTCGGCCTGCACCAGATCGGCGGTGCGGCGAATACGCTCCAGGCTGCCGACGGACGTACCGCCGAATTTCTGCACGATACGCATCACTCGTTCTCCGGGGCCGCCGTCAGCGTCGCGATGCCGACCTTGCCCATGCCGAGGCCCCGCAGCGTGTCCAGCACGAACACCACGCGATTGTGCCTGGCATCGGCGTCGGCGCGCAAAACCACACCCATGTTCGGATCGCCATGCGTAATGTTCAGAATGCGCCGGCGCAGCGACGCATCCTCGACCGGTTCATCCTGGACGAAGAACTGGCCCTTGGCATTGATGCTGATGATCACCTGCTTGGCTTCCTGTTGCTGTTCGCTCGAATGGCTGGAAGGCAGCTCCAGCTTCAGGCTGGACGATACGCTGAAGCTGGTCGATACCATGAAAAAGATCAGCATCAGGAACACCACGTCGACCAGCGGCGTGATATCGACCAGATAATCCATGCGCTTTTTGGTGCGCAGCTTCATCCGCGTTCGCCCTTCAGCAGTTCCACGAAACGCAGCGCATGCTGCTCGATCTCGATCACGAAGCCGTCCACGCGCGCCTCGAAATAGCGGTAGGCGACCATGGCCGGGATGGCCACCGACAGACCGGCAGCCGTCGTGTTCAGGGCCTTGGAAATGCCGCCGGCCAGCACGTCGGCCTTGCCGACGCCGACCAGCGAAATCTGCTGGAACACCTCGATCATGCCGATCACCGTGCCAAGCAGGCCGAGCAACGGCGAAATGGCCGCGATCACGCCCAGTACGCCGATGAATCGATCCAGATGAGCCACTTCCTGGCGGCCGGTTTCCTCGATGATTTCCTTCATGATCGAACGACGCACGCCGCGATTGGCCAGCGCCACCCGCAGGATGCGGCTCATTGCGGTATTGTTCTCGCGGCACAGCTGCATGGCCTTATCGACATCGCTGGCGCGTACAGCCGCCTCCACCGCCTGCACGTCCTTGAGCGGAATCACGACCGAACGGCGCAAGCTCCAGGCCCGCTCAAAGATGATGGTCAACGCCAGAACCGATGCGGCCAGCAGGATATACATGACCACGCCGCCCTGTTGGATGAATTCAAACACATTGCCTCCGGGCGCGCTTGGCCGCGCCAGTTTCAATCAAAGGGCTGCATTATAGGTGGCCCCGCCACCACTGCAACGCAAGATCTCGACGCCCCGGCCCGGCGGTCTCGAGGTGGCGACGCCAGCTGCGCACCCGCGGCCGTTCCGCAGTAGCCGGCCAGTCGATCATGATCGCGCCGTCACGGGCGGTATCAAACACGCGGCTGTCGACGGCCCGGTAGCGCCGCAACACCCGCGCGTCGGGAAATCCGTAGCGGTTGGCATGACCGGCCTGCGCCACCGCGACGCGCGGCCGGAAGGATTCTATAAAGGCCGGCGAACTCGACGTGCGACTGCCGTGATGCGGCATCAGCATGGCCGTGACCGGCGACATATCCCCCTCCTCCGCCAGAATCGCCCGT
>JAJRVH010000026.1 GCA_021545625.1 Zetaproteobacteria bacterium | reverse complement strand
GGGCCGAAAAGATTCATGCCGGCAAGCGCGGCGGCCGCCCTTCGGCCAGCCAGCAGGATATTTGCGATACGCTGATCCGGCTGGCCGGCGAGGGGAAGCGGGTCGTGCGCCTGAAGGGCGGCGATCCGTTCGTGTTCGGCCGCGGCGGCGAGGAGATCCTGGCGCTGAGCGAAGCGGGCATCCGCTTCCGGGTGATTCCCGGCATCACCTCGGGCATTGCCGCGCCGGCCATGGCCGGCATTCCGGTGACCGACAGATCGGTCAACGCGACGCTGGCATTCCTGACCGGCCACGAAGCGAGCGAGGATTCGCGCATCGACTGGCAGGGGCTGGTGGCGGCCTTTCCGGTACTGGTGATCTATATGGGCACGCGCAACCTGGCGAAGATTGCCGGCAAGCTGCTGGCTGCAGGCATGGATACATCGACGCCGGTCGGTATCCTGCATGCGATCACCTGTCCGGACGAGCATCAGGATTACGGCACGCTGGGCGAGGCCGCCGCCGGAAAGCTGACGGGTCGTTCCCCGGCCATCGTCATTATCGGCGATGTGGTGGGTCACCGGCGAAGCTGGCGCGGGGATCGTGCCGCGCATTGAATATGGTCTATAATCGATTCATCATTGCCCTCGGGGGCAATAATCATGCGCATGCATGACGGCGGAGATCAGATATGGGCATTCCATCCATTCAGCAGCAGGCCTTGAGCGAGGCGCGGGCGCATCAGGCGGTGTTGTCGCTGTCCCCGTACGCGCTGGGACGCATGGGCGATATCGCCTGCTGGTTCGCGGCCCGTCAGGGCAAGGCGATTCCCGACGACCTGAAGCCGGCCATCGTGCTGTTCGCCGCCGATCACGCGGTGGCGGCCGATATCCCTGTTGACGGTCCGGATACGGCCGCTCAGGTGCGGCTGATCGCCGAAGGGCGCTCGGCGGTCAGTCTGGCGGCCGACGCGGTCGGTGTGGAGGTGCGCCTCGTCGATGTCGGCGTGGCCGGGGAGCTGGACGATCTCGACGGCATCGAACATGCCCGCATCGCTCCCGGCTGCGGCCATCTCGTGGCGGGG
The DNA here is from genome assembly GCA_021545625.1 of Zetaproteobacteria bacterium. Taxonomy (GTDB): domain Bacteria; phylum Pseudomonadota; class Zetaproteobacteria; order Mariprofundales; family Mariprofundaceae; genus JAJRVH01. The sequence goes on along the minus strand of JAJRVH010000026.1, from coordinate 2,331 downwards.
CCGACGATGAGCCAGGAAGACTACTGGGAGGCGGTCGGCATCGGCGAGGAGATGGCCAACCGCGCGGTGGCCGACGGCGCCAATCTGCTGATCGCGGGCGATGTCGGACGCGGCAACTGTATCGCCGCCGCTGCGGTGATCTGCCATCTGACGGGGCTGCTGCCGGAGGATATGCTGGGAGGCGGAGCCGTCGCCGCAGACCGTCTCGGCCAGCCGGCCATGATCGCCGTCGAGGAGGCTCTGGCGCGGGCCAGGAATACGCCTTCGCACGATATCCTGCGCGAGCTGGGCGGTTACGAAATGGCGGCCATGGCCGGCTTCTATCGCGCCTCGGCCCGGCATGGCGTGCCGTTGCTGCTGGACGGCTTCGCGTCGGCCGCCGCGGCGCTGGCGGCGGCGGCCTGGGACGTGCGCATTGTCGGCTGGATGATGGCCGCTCATGCGGCCGCCTATCCCGGTCATATGGCGGCGCTGGACGAAATGGGGCTGGAGCCGCTGGCCGCCCTTCGGCTGGGGGCCGGGCAGGGACTGGGCGCGGCCCTGCTGCTGCCGCTGTTGCAGTCGGCGATCACGCTGCACAGGCGGCTGCCGGTGGTCGCCGAAGCCTGAGCCTACAGGTCTCCGGGGCTGTGCTCCGGCGGTACTTCGGCCAGTTTCTGCTTCAGGAATTCCGGAATATTGTCGAAAGCAGTGTGCGCAGGCATGTGTTCGCGCACATAGCGGTTGGCCGTTCGGCAGATACGTCCCGGCAGATGCGAAGGATTTTCGGCATGATGCTCGCCGACGGCCAGATACAGCGTTTCCGGGAAGCGCCACTGCCGCAGCAGATGCATGCCGGCCTCGGCATGGTCGATGCCGTAACAGGTCCGTTCCGCGGCAATCAGATCCTCGCCGTGCAGATGCCCGGTCTCGCGTTCAAAATAGGCCAGATCCACGCGCATGCCGAGGATGGCCCGGCCGATATCGTGCAGCAGGCCGGTCATATAGGCGGTCTGGTGTCCGGGGCCGGGATCGGCCGGATTCAGCATGCGGGAGATATGTTCGCTGACGATGGCGACGGCGAATGCATGCCCCCAGAACATGCGGATATTGTTCATGCCGGTTGGCAGGATCATGCCGTACATCAGCGACATGGCTGACGCGACATTGGCTGTTTCGCGGCTTCCCAGCCGGGCAATCGCCTGCGGCAGGCTGGCGACGGGCGTGGCGGTCGGGTTGTAGGCCGGCGAATTGGCGAATTTGAGAATCATCGCCGATGTGGCCTGATCGGTGCGGATGACTTCGGCCAGGTCATCGGCATTGGAGCGGGGGTTCCGGATGATCTCCTGAATTCTGACAAAGCGCTCGGGCAGCGAGGGGAGGTCCTGGCTGAATTCGATCAGGTCCAGCGTCGTTTCGCGGTCGAAGGCGGTGGTGGATGTGGTCGCGCAGTTCATGCCCCGTTGGTGAGCAAGAAGCACGCCAGTTGCTCCGGCACCTCCCCGATCAGCTCAGCCGGTGGGCCAGGCTACTGAGCATTTCGTAAACGGGAAAGACGATCAGCCCTCCCAGCAGCCAGTCGAGCAGCGGCGATGTGGCCAGCAGCGTCAGCAGTACGACCGACGCCTGTTCCGTGATGCGCATGCCGCCGCGGTATGCCAGAAGGGCGCCCAGCATCTGTCCGGGCAGCGGCAGCAGGTGCAGCGCGGCCATGCACAGGTTGAAGAACATCAGCACCTTGGCCCACCAGTGATGCAGCGGCGGCAGGCCGGTCGGCGGCCTGTGGCCGAGACTGAGACTGTAGAGCAGGAAGCCGGCCGCGCAGAGCAGCAGGTGGCCCGCGAAGCGGGCGGCGGTGGCGCGCAGGGACGGAACGAGCATGCGCGGCGGCGCGATCAGGAGGCCGCGCTGGAACAGCAGGCCGGCGAACAGCGGCAGCCAGCTTCCGCGCCAGGACAGCGGATAGAACGGGTGCGGCAGCGGCCTGCCAGTCAGCCTTGCCTCCAGCAACGAAACCAGCGTCAGCGATATCAGGACCGGCAGCGAATAGAGAATGATCTGGCGCAACAGGTTTGCAAGCCAGGCGTCCATGTCAGTCCGTTTCTTGGAGTTTCAGCGTCAGTTCCGCGCCGCGGCCGCCGGCCTGTTGCAGGTTGATGTACACCGCATCATCATGGGCGAGCACGCCAGTGATTTCGGCATGCGGATGCGAGGCGATTTCAAGCAGCCGGCTGCCGGTCCATGCCCACAGGCGCGAGGGCTTGTCGTCGTCGGTGATCCACAGCCAGTCGCGTCGGCGGTCCCAGGCCAGGTTGTCCGGATGCCGGATTTCCTGACGTTGCAGCCAGACGC
>JAJRVH010000025.1 GCA_021545625.1 Zetaproteobacteria bacterium | reverse complement strand
TGCCCTATATTTCCGCTGCCATTATCATCCAGCTGATGACGGTCGTTTCCCCGAAACTCGAACAGCTGAAGAAGGAAGGTGAGGCGGGCCGTCGCAAGATCACCGAATACACCCGCTATGGCACGGTGTTGCTGGCCGTGTTTCAGGCCATCGGCATTTCGATCGGGCTGGAGTCCTTTTCGGTTGGCGGCCAGTCGGTCGTCATCGAGCCGGGACTGGCTTTCAAGGCGATGAGCGTGATCACGCTCGTGTCCGGCACGGTGTTCCTGATGTGGGTCGGCGAGCAGATCACCGAGCGCGGCATTGGCAACGGTATTTCGCTGATCATCTTCGCGGGTATTGCCGCGGGTCTTCCGAGCGCCATCGGTAGTACGCTGGAGCTGGCCCGTACCGGCGAGTATACGCCGTTTACCGTGCTGTTGCTGTTCGGCATGGCGCTGATCGTCACCGGCATCGTGGTCTGGTTCGAGCGCTCCCAGCGCCGCATTCCGATCCAGTATGCCAAGCGTCAGGTCGGCAACCGCCTGTATGGCGGCAAGGCTTCCTTCCTGCCGCTGAAGGTCAATACGGCCGGCGTGATTCCGCCGATTTTCGCTTCCAGCCTGATCCTGCTGCCGGCCACCTTCGCGCAGTTCACCAAGGGTGTGGAAGGCTTTACCTGGCTGGAAGACATCAGCGCGGCTCTGTCCCCCGGTGCCTGGCTGTACATGGCGCTGTTCACGGGCCTGATCGTGTTCTTCTGTTTCTTCTACACAGCCATCGTTTTCAACCCGAAGGATACGGCCGATAATCTGAAGAAGAACGGCGGCTTCATTCCGGGTATCCGTCCGGGCCAGAAGACGGCCGAATATATTGATTCGGTGCTGACGCGCATCACCGTGATCGGCGCGGTCTATGTGTCGCTGGTCTGCCTGCTTCCCGAATGGCTGATCGCCGAGCTGTCCGTGCCGTTCTACTTCGGAGGCACCAGCCTGCTGATAGTCGTGGTGGTGACGATGGATACGATGGGTCAGATCCAGTCGCATCTGCTCAGCCATCAGTACGAAGGCCTGATGAAGCAGGCCCGCCTGAAAACAGGCCGCTGATGAACATCGTTCTGTTTGGCCCCCCGGGTGTCGGTAAGGGCACCCAGGGCGAACGTCTTGCCTCGGCGACCGGCGCCAGTCATCTGGCCATGGGGGATATCCTGCGCGCCGCCGTGCGCGACGAAACCGAAGCCGGTCTGAAGGCCAGGGCCTACATGGAGGCCGGCAAGCTGGTTCCCGACGAGGTCGTCGTGGCCATGATCGAGGACAAGATCGCCGGCGATGCGTTGGCGGGCTTCCTGCTCGACGGCTTTCCGCGCAACGTGCCCCAAGCCGAGGCGCTGGAGGCGATGCTGGCCCGGCATGACATGGCCATCGAACGCATCATCTTTATGGACGCCCCGGAAGAGGCGCTGATCGAGCGTCTGTCGGGGCGTCTGATATGCAGGGCTTGCGGTTTTGGATTTCATAGGCATTATTCGCCCCCCCGCGAAGCAGGGCGTTGCGACCGTTGTGGCGGCGAGCTGTACCAGCGAGAGGATGATCGCGAGGATGTGATCGCCAATCGACTGCGAGTCTACAAGGAACAGACTCAGCCTCTTCTGGCCTATTACCAGGACAAACCGGGTTTTCGCAGGATCGATGCTTCCGGGGAAATGGACGCGGTGTATGCCGCGCTGGTCAAGGCGGTCGAAGAGTAGAGCATGGCGAAAGAAGATATTATCGAGATGTCCGGGGAGGTTGTTGAGAAGCTTCCCAATGCGATGTTCAAGGTCAAACTCGAAAACGGACACGAATTGTTGTGTACGATTTCCGGCAAGATGCGCAAGTACTACATCCGCATCCTGCCCGGGGATAGGGTGACGGTGGAGATTTCCCCCTATGACCTTTCGCGCGGCCGTATCAGCTATCGCGAAAAATAACCGGGGTTCCGGTAAAAGTTTGTGGAGGTGCAGACGTGAAAGTCCGTGCATCAGTAAAGAAAATGTGTAACAAGTGTCGTGTGATTCGCCGCAAGGGCGTTGTGCGTATCATCTGCGAGAATGCACGTCACAAACAGCGTCAGGGATAACTAGAGGTTGCGTGAACCGGCAAATATCGCTATGGTTCGCGCCCTTTTTTTAGGCCCTAAGGAGGCAACAAGTGGCTCGTATAGCCGGTGTAAATATTCCGACTCAGAAGCGCGTTGAAGTCGCGTTGACCTATATTTACGGTATTGGTCTGTCATCTTCGAAGAAGATCCTGGCCAGGGCCGGGGTCAGCCCGGATGCTCGCGTCAAGGATTTGAGCGATGAAGAAGTAACCAGAATTCGCAGCGTGATCGGCGAGGATTATGCGGTGGAGGGCGATCTGCGTCGCGAGGTTTCGCTGAATATCAAGCGACTGACGGATCTGGGCTGTTATCGAGGCCTGCGCCACCGCAAGGGTCTGCCTCTGCGCGGTCAGCGCACCAAAACCAATGCCCGCACACGCAAGGGGCCACGTCGTGCCATTGCCGGCAAGAAGAAGTAAGGGGATAAACGATGGCTGCACCAAAAGCATCGGGTAAGAAGCGCGCGCGCAAGAATATTGCGAACGCCGTTGCCCACATCAAAGCAACTTTCAACAATACGATCATCACGTTTACGGACGAGTCCGGCAATGCCATTTCATGGGCGACCGCCGGCGCATCCGGCTTCAAGGGTTCGCGCAAGAGCACGCCGTTCGCGGCCCAGGTGGCTGCTGAAGAAGCAGCCCAGAAGGCCATGGATCACGGCGTAAAGAACTGCGCCGTGCTGGTCCGCGGGCCGGGTAGCGGACGCGAGTCCGCGCTGCGCGCCATTGCCGCCGCCGGCATCAATGTCACGTCGATCCGTGATGTCACCCCCATCCCGCACAATGGCTGCCGCCCTCCCAAGCGGCGCCGCGTCTAGGAGTTTAGAACATGGCTCGTTATATGGAAGCAAAATGCCGTCTGTGCCGGCGTGAAGGCGAGAAGCTGTACCTGAAGGGCGGCAAGTGCTATTCCGACAAGTGCCCGATCGAGCGCCGTCCGTATGCCCCCGGCATGCACGGTCAGAATCGTCGCACCAAGGTTTCCGACTATGGCATGCAGCTGCGCGAGAAGCAGAAGGTCAAGCGTACCTACGGCCTGCAGGAAAAGCAGTTTCGCCGTTACTTCAGCGATGCCGACCGTATGCCTGGCGTGACCGGTCT
>JAJRVH010000024.1 GCA_021545625.1 Zetaproteobacteria bacterium | reverse complement strand
CGTCTCCTTTTTTAGTATCCAAGTTTTTATATCCTTTACTATGCTCTATAGCCTGTCAGCCATCAGCATTGCACACCTTACCCCCCCCCCCGTTTATAGTTCCACAATCATTCCCGCATCAAAGGCCGGGTTTTCCACATCGCCAGAGCGGTTGGTGTAACCACGCGGATTGCACACCACCCGCGTCCCCTTCACCCTGTAGTCAAAACTATTGTGCGTATGCCCATGCACCCACAGATCCACGCCATCCCCCATCAGCGACTCCATGTCTGTGATAAAACAGGCATTCCACGGATTGCCCTTAAATCGTGCATGCAGGCTGCGCCCCGATGGCGCATGATGTGTGATGACCACTGTTTTCCCCGCAAACGGTTTTTCCAGTTCCGATGCCAGCCAGTCCCGGTTTGTCTCAAACAGCTTTTGTGCCGTGGGGGTGCTCAAGCCATCGCCATCCGACACCTGGATGCGGGCGCTATCGCTGCCCAGCACACCGCATTCGATACCGTGGAACGGTTGATTCTGTAAATCCGTCCACAGTGTCGTGCCGAGAAAACGGATGCCGCCGATTTCAACGCTATCGCGATCCAGCACATGCACCTGCGAGCCTTCGGTTTCAATACGCATGGCCCAGAGCAGCTTTTTCATTGTCCACTCGCTTTGATAATATTCATGGTTGCCCGGCACATACAGCACCGGGCAATCAAACTGCTGCCGCGCCCAGTGCACGCCGGCAAATGCCTCATCAATATCCCCGGCCAGCACAACCAGATCGGCATCACTGTGTGCCGCCTGCATCGGTGCAAACCCCAGATGCAGGTCGGATAAAATATGCAGTTTCATCGTGCCTCCGGATGATCTGACTTGTGTTGTCCGGGCAGTGGATAGCGCGACTGCCAGCCGCGCTTTTCCACCGTGCGGATGTTTTCCTCCTGTTTCAGATCCAGCAGATAAGGCATCAGCCGCAGCAGTTCATGATCATCCGCAGCGCCCGTAAACGCATCCACGCGCACCAGATTGCCGTAGTTCCGCTCCAGCACCGATGGCGTATCATCCACCATCATCGTCTGCTCCAGCCGGAACCCTCGCCGTTTGACCTTGCGCAGATCCTTGACCCAGTGATAACCGATGCCGAAGTCATACAGGCCGACGCGATCACGCACCTGCGTACAGCGCTCCCGCGTCCAGACAAACTCGAACGGATAGTCCGGCTCGCAAATCTCGGCCAGGCAGAAACGCGCATGCTCCGGCGTCGCCGTGGTCCAGATGGCCACCCGGAAATGCTCCCTGCAAAATGCCATAAACGCCTCGACATGCGGGCGTTTATAGAGAAAACACCAGTCCGCCACGGCATCGGGCTTGCGATTCAGCATCGTTTCCGACCCGTGAATCAGGGTTTCATCGATATCCAGGATCAATAATTGTTTGTCGGGATGATCACGCATGACCAACTCTCCTGATAAAGACGATGACAGACAGCCGCATGCGCGGCATGCCGGAATCGCAGGCACAACTCACCTGCAAGTGCATTGACAATGTGTTATCGAGTTACTGTGTAAAGCCGTACGAGGCCTGGCCCGAAAGGGGGCTAGAACAATCGGCGATCCATGCGCTTTTTGAAACGAAACACCACAGGATCGGCCACTTGCAGGGAGGCGCGGCGATCATAAGAACTGGATATATGCATGCTGCGCTCCTGCCAATAAGAATTTATGCCGGAAGCCAGCGAGCCCGGCTTCGGAAGGTGGCCTAATATACTAAGCACCCCCATCTTGTCAAGCCTTATTTTCACGAAGGTGACCGGAAAACACTTCCAAACGAACGCATCTCGTTGTTTTATCTGACAAAACACACATCCACCGAATTCAGTCACGCCCCAAGCCTGCGGATTTAGAAATGACAAATGGATAAACAATCACGACAATCACCTCAATACCCATTCCCGGACAGCATCAGGGCACTGCTTCTGCATGAATGGATTTTGAATCACCAAAGCAGGCGGCAGGTTTGACAAGCCACCCGGACCACCGGAAACTGTGGCCTATGAATGCACAGGCGCTGCTGACGCAGCTTTACGATACACCCGAAACCGATATCCTCGAACAAATCAACGCACTGAAAGCCGAACTCGGCGAGCGCGTGCTGATTCTCGGGCATCATTATCAGCGCGAGGAGGTCTTCGCCTTTGCCGATGCCAGCGGCGACTCGCTGAAGCTGGCCCAGACGGCGGCGCGCACCAATGCGCCCCATATCATCTTCTGCGGCGTGCATTTCATGGCCGAGATGGCCGATATCCTGACCGCCGACGAACAGTGCGTAATCCTGCCGGATCCGGCCGCCGGCTGCTCAATGGCCGACATGGCCGACGACGAGCAGATCGAACGTTGCTGGCGCGAGCTCTCCGGGGTCATCTCGCCGGATGAGTGCGTGACGCCGGTAACCTATATCAATTCGACCGCCGCGCTGAAGGCATTCTGCGGCGAACACGGCGGCATTGTCTGCACCTCCGGCAATGCGCGCAGGATTCTCGAATGGTCCTGGGAGAGACGGGAAAAGATCCTTTTCTTCCCCGATCAGCATCTGGGCGAAAACACCGCTCTCGCCATGGGCATGACGGATGAGGACATGATCGTCTGGAATCCGGCCCTGCCGCTCGGCGGCAACACGCCGGCCGCGATCGAGAAGGCACGCCTGATTCTGTGGAAAGGCTTCTGCTCGGTGCATCAGTTATTCAAAGCGGAACATGCCGACACGATGCGCCGCAATCATCCCGGCATCCGCATCCTCGCCCATCCCGAATGCTCGCGCGAGGTTTGCGAAGCGGCCGATTTCGTCGGTTCCACCGAGGCCATCATCCGCCATGTTGCCGAAGCGCAAAGCGGCCAGGACTTTGCCATCGCCACCGAGCTGAATCTGGTCAACCGCCTGCGCCTGCAATATCCGGACAAGCCGGTCTGGTTTCTGTCGCCGATGGTCTGCATGTGCTCGACCATGTTCCGCACCGACCCGCAACATCTGTGCGCGTCCCTGCTGGCCATCCGCGACGGCCAGCCGATCAACCGCATCAGCGTGCCCCGGCAGCAGAAACGCTGGGCCAGACTGGCGCTGGAACGCATGCTGAATGCCAGTTAACTTCCTGTTACGCGCTCTCCGCAGCGGATGGCTGCTTGTCGCACTGCCGGGTATGCTGCTGCCTGCCAGCCTGCCGGCCGCCGAAGAACAGCCGGAGATTGCCGCGGTACGCCAGCATATCGAGGCCTTCCGAAGCGGAACCGATGCGATGTTCGCGCCCCGGACCGTCGAACGGGCCGAGGCTTACCTGGGGGCCGCGATGCTGGCCGGGCAGCGGCACAGGCGCGACGATGTCCGGGAAGCCCTTGAACAGGCCGAGCAGGCCCTGTCCGAAGCAAGGCAGACGGCCTCCACGTTCCGGGCCCAGTTCGGAAAGCTTCTGATTCTGCGCGATGATGTCCGCGCAGTGCTTGAAGCCCTGCAGCATGAAGGCATCGAACTTTCGGAAGCAGAACAGCCCCAGCCGCTGATCGACAAGGCCGAAACCTTGCTCGGGGCAGCCATCGCCGCGATGGAAGACGGCCGGCTCAACGAAACGAGGCAACAGGCCGAAGCCGCCGGGCGGCATTATCGTCAGGCACTGGAACGAATGCTGCCGGCGCTGACCGCACTGACCGGCAGGATGATCTCCCGGGCCGCTTCGGCCGGCGCCAAACGCTATGCGCCGCAAACCCTGCAGGCGGCCAGGGATCGCGCTGCGCCGCTGCGCGCCTATACCGATGGCCTTGCCGATACGCTTCCCGAACATCCCGACTCGGCCCTGAAACTGGCCCGCCGGGCGCTGGACCTGACACATCAGGTCAGGACCTGGCGCAAGAACAGCGGCAGCCACGAGATGCTGGTTCTGGAAGCGCGTCAACTGCGCCTGCAACTGGCTAAAGCCCTCGGCCTGGCGATCGATCCCGACGATCCGATCGCCGATATCGGGGAGGCGGAACTGCTCGGGGCCGCCGCCGGCCTGCAACAGGCGCTGCGCGCCGAGCGCCGGGCTCATGCTGCCGATATCGAACGCCTGAATGACGAACACCGGCGTCAGCTGGAAACCAGCCTTGCCGAGGAGCGCCAGCGCTGTATCGAAAGCCGGAATGCGCAGCTTGGCAGTCTGAAAGAGGCTTTCCGGGCCAAGCTGGAGCGCGAAACCTTCGAGAAAAAGCGGCGGACCGCGATTGCCGAACTGTTCAGGCCGGAGGAGGCGACGATTCTGGCCAATCTGGACGGCTCGCTGATCATCCGGCTGACCGGCCTGCAGTTCGCCCCCAACAGGAGCAGCATCGACAAGAAGTATCTCGACCTCGTCCGGCGACTGAAAAAGGCGCTCGAGATCTATGGCGACCGCACGGTGCGTATCGAGGGCCACACCGACAATCAGGGCGATGTGAAGTTCAATCAGCTGCTGTCGCTGAAACGGGCCGAGGCGGTGCGGGACCTGCTTGTCTCCGCCGGCATCGAGCCGGGACGTCTGAAGGCACTGGGTTACGGCGAGGTACGCCCGATCGCGAGCAATGAATTCGCCAAAGGCCGGGCCATGAACCGGCGTATCGACATCGTGATCGATGCGCCGGCACAGGATCAAAAGCAGCCGAAAAAGGCCGGTGCATGAACGAACTGACCAGCATCGACGATCTGCCGAAGAATATCAGCAAACACGCCCGCCGGCTGCTGGACGACTACCAGCACGAATCGCCCTACAAGCGCGCCCTGCTGATCGAGACGCTGAAGCTGATCTCCGGCGATTACGAAACCAGCGACATCAAGATGCTGGCCCGCGTGCTCGGCGAGCTGCGCAAGGGGCTGGATGTGTTCAGGCCCTACCAGGCCTTTCGCAAGGTCAGCGTGTTCGGCTCGGCCCGCACGGCGCCGGACAGCCCCGGCTATATCCAGGTGCGCCACTGCGGCGCAGCCCTCAGGGATGCCGGGTTCATGGTCATCACCGGCGGTGGTGGCGGCATGATGCAGGCGGCCAACGAGGGGGCCACCGAGGAACATTCCTTCGCGATCAATATCAACCTGCCGATGGAACAGAAGCCCAACCCGGTCATGGACGGGTCACCAAGGCATTTCTACTGCCAGTATTTCTTCACGCGCAAGGTGTTCTTCCTGAAGGAAAGCGATGCCGTCGTGTTAACGCCCGGCGGTTTCGGAACGCTGGACGAGGGCTTCGAATGCCTGACGCTGCTGCAGACCGGCCGCAATCCGCCGATCCCGGTCGTACTGCTTGAGGCACCCGGCGAGGATTACTGGGGGCCGTTCATGCATTCATGGATGCGCCGCCTGGTCAATGACCGCCTGATCAGCCCGGACGACCAGAACCTGCTCTACCACACCGACAGCGTCGAGGCGGCCGTTCAGCATATTCAGGACTTCTATATCAACTATCACAGCTTCCGCTATGTCGGCGACAGCGTGCTGCTGCGCATCCTCAACCCGCTGTCAGCCGATGCGATGGACCGGCTGAACGCCGAGTTCAGCGATGTGCTGAGCAGCGGCCGGATCGATCAGGTGTTCCACTGGCCGAAATCCGACGATGCGCGCTACGATCATCTGCCGCGCCTGCGCATGCATCTGGATCGCACGCGCATGAATGCATTGCCGCAGATCATCCGGCGCATGAATGCGCTCTATCAGCAGG
>JAJRVH010000023.1 GCA_021545625.1 Zetaproteobacteria bacterium | reverse complement strand
ATTTCGAGGCGATGCTCCGCGCCGCGCTGAAGGCCCTGGCATGATCGGGATGCCCGACGATTTCGACGGCGGCCTGCTCTCCGGCACGCCGCTGCCCGGCGACCAGCTCGACGTCGCGCTGCGACCGAAGGCGCTGGACGAATATGTCGGTCAGGAAAGGATCCGCGCCAACCTGAACGTCTATATCCGGGCCTCGCAGGCGCGCAGCGAATCGCTCGACCATGTCCTGCTGTACGGTCCGCCCGGTCTCGGCAAGACGACGCTGGCCCATATCATCGCCCACGAACTGGGCGTGAACATCCGCTCGACCTCCGGTCCGGTGATTGAACGCCCCGGCGATCTGGCCGCGATCCTGAGCAATCTCGAAGCCGGCGACGTGCTGTTCATCGACGAAATCCACCGCCTCAGTCCCCAGGTCGAGGAAATCCTCTATCCGGCCATGGAGGACTTCCAGCTCGATATCGTCATCGGCCAGGGGCCGGCGGCGCGCTCGATCAAGATGGACATCCCCCGTTTCACGCTGATCGGCGCGACGACGCGCGCCGGCCTGCTGACCAACCCGCTGCGCGATCGCTTCGGCGTCATCGAACGGCTGGAATTCTACTCGCACGAGGAACTGGCCCGCATTGTCGAACGCTCGGCGAAGCTGCTCGATATTCAGGCCGCCCCCGACGGCGCGCTGGAAATCGCCCGCCGTTCGCGCGGCACGCCGCGCATCGCCAACCGCCTGCTACGCCGCGTGCGCGATTTTGCCGAGGTCGAACATGACGGATGCATCACACGCCAGGTTGCCGATGCGTCGCTGCTGCGGCTGGAGGTCGATCACCTGGGGCTTGACCGGATGGATCGCAGGCTTCTGGCCGTGATGATCGACAAATACGACGGCGGGCCGGTCGGCATCGACACGCTGGCCGCATCGATCTCCGAGGAACGGGATACCATCGAGGACGTGCTCGAACCCTATCTGTTGCAGGAAGGACTGATTGCGCGCACCCAGCGCGGCCGCACCGCCACACCGCTGGCCTATGCGCACATGCAGCGCGAACTGCCCGGCGACAACCGTCAGGAGTCGTTGCTGTGACCGGCATGAAGTTCACGTTCCCGGTTCGCATCTATTACGAGGATACCGACCACGGTGGCGTGGTCTACCATGCCAACTATCTGAAGTTCATGGAGCGTGCGCGCACCGAGTTCCTGCGCACGCTGGGACTGGAGCTGGACGCGCTGGATGCCGAGCACGGCATTCTGTTCGCGCTGAGCGAGGCGCAGGTCTGCTTTCGCCGCCCCGCCCTGTTCAACGATCTGCTGGTTGTCGAAACGGGGCTGACCCGTCTTGCCGGCGCCCGCATGGAATTCGTTCAGCGCATCTGGCGCCAGCAGCCGCGCAGCCTGCTGGTCGAAGCCGACATCCGGCTGGCCTGCATCGAGCGCTCCGGCAGGGTACGGCGCATTCCCCGCCCCGTCGCCACCGCATTGCGCAGCCATCTTTTGCCCGAGGAGCAAGCATGACCCAGGATCTGTCGATACTCCATCTCATTCTCAACGCCGGCATCGTCGTCAAGGCCGTGCTGATACTGCTGATCTTCCTGTCGCTGACCTCGTGGGCGATCATCTTCAACAAATGGCGCATGTACCGCAAAAGCCGCAACGAGGCCGAGGCGTTCTCGCAGGCATTCTGGGGCGGTTCGGACATGGACACGGTGCTGGCCGGCATCCCGCAGCAGTACCCGAACAGTCCACTGCCGAATATCTTTCAGGCCGGCTACCGCGAATTCATGCGCCACAAGCGCGATGTCACGCAAACCCAGACAATCAACAAGATCATCGCCGCCGGCGGACTGGACGGCATCCGCCGGGCACTGGATGCGGCCTTTTCCCGCGAAATGGACCGCCTTTCCCGGCATCTCGCCTTTCTGGCCACGGTCGGCTCGACCTCGCCGTTCATCGGTCTGTTCGGCACCGTCTGGGGCATCGTCAATGCATTCCAGGCCATCGGCCTGACCCATAATACGTCGCTGGCGGCCGTCGCCCCCGGCATCGCCGAGGCGCTGGTCGCGACCGCCTTCGGCCTTGTCGCCGCCATCCCGGCCGTCGTGGCCTATAACAAGTTCACCTCCGACCTGAAGCGCATGGCCGCGAACATGGAACAGTTCTCATCCGAGTTTCTGAATATCATCGCCCGGCACGTGAAGGACTGAGCCATGTGGGCCGGCAGCAGCAAATGGGACAAGGACAACGAACCGATGGGCGAAATCAACGTCACACCGCTGGTCGACGTGATGCTGGTTCTGCTGATCATCTTCATGGTCACGGCTCCCCTTTTGAGCCAGGGCGTCAATGTCGATCTGCCCGATGCCGACTCGCCGCCAATGCAGCAGAACATCGAACCGCTGGTCGTATCGATTCGCGCCGACGGCAGCATCTATCTGCAAAAGCATGCCATCGACATCAGGCAGCTGGCGCCGCGCATCGCGGAGATGCGCAAGCAGAAGCCGGATCTTCCGGTATTCATCCGCGGCGATGCCAAAACGCCCTACGAGCATGTTGCGCGCGTGATGAGCCTGCTGGAAACAGCCGGCATCCGGAAGGTCGGCCTTGTCACCGAGCCTGCGCGCCGATAACGGAGCCGGCCTGACCGGAACGGACCTGGTGTTTGCGGTGCTGCTGCACCTGCTGGTCGTCACGGTCATTGCGGTACTGGCCTTCTGGCAGCAACAGAACCGGCAGGAACCGCTGAAGCGCATCGAGGTAAGCATGATCTCGGCCAAGGATCTGGCGCGCATGCAGCAGCGGGCGAAAACGCCACCGAAACCCGGGATACACAAACAACGCAAACCCAAACCCCATATCAGCAAGCCGAAGCCCAAACCGAAACCCCGTGCCAGGCCCGTTGCCAAACCGAAGCCGGAACCGGATTTCGATCCGTTCGCGCCGCTGGTGTCCGGCAGCAGCCCAAGCAGCGCCAGGGCCGCCGCGCCGCGCCGCGAGCTGGCGGACCTGGCCGGCAAACAGCTTTCGCAGCAGGAGAAGGATCGCTACATCGCGATGATCCGGAACGCGGTACAGCAACACTGGAAGGTGCCGGCCAGCGTCGCCTATCAGCATGACCCGCTCGTCGAAATGCGACTGAACCCCGATGGCTCGGTGGCTGCGGTCAGGGTGCTGGAAAGCTCGGGCAACGCCTCGCTCGACGCTTCGCTGACTCGCGCCATCCGTGCCGCCGCTCCCTTCCAGCTTCCGCGCAAACAGTTCGAGTTCTTCCGCGTCAACCGTATCCGTTTCCACCCGCTGGGCTAGGGTCCGCCGGACGAAAACCGGATTTTCGTCCGGCCCGCCTCGGAAAGCTCCCGACAGATCCTGCGACCCGTCACCGCCTTTCTCCGTCGTACTGAAGATCACCACGCCCCTGCCGCCGAAAAACGGTTCATCCCCGCATACGCGGGGAACATCCACTAGCTGCAAACGCTCGTGCCTGATCTTCCGGTTCATCCCCGCATACGCGGGGAACATATCATACCAACAAACTTTGCCGGGACTCGCCGCGGTTCATCCCCGCATACGCGGGGAACAT
>JAJRVH010000022.1 GCA_021545625.1 Zetaproteobacteria bacterium | reverse complement strand
GGCAATGGCCTGCGGCTGGTCGCCGCGGGGCTCGAAGTCCCCGGCAAGCCTGAATTTCATGTCAGTCGCGGATATAGTGCAGAAACTGGCTGATGCGCCCCGCCCGCTCGCCACGCTGCTCGAATTTTGTTTTCGGCCTGTCCGGCTCGCGCTCGACAAAGCCGCCGGGGCCGGCGACATTCGTCAGCCCCGGTGTCGCGTCGAGGATATCGCGCATCCATTCGGCCAGATCGGGCTTGTCGCTGGCCAGCCGGATAAAACCGCCCGGCTTCAGGCGACTGGTCAGCAGGGCCGCGAAATCCTTCTGGATCAGCCGGCGCTTGTGATGCCTGGCCTTCGGCCACGGATCAGGATGATTGATATAAACGCCCTCCAGCTGCCCCTCGCTCACCTGATGCGTCAGCACATACTGGGCCGGCAGCTGCGTGATGCGCACCCGCTCGATGACGCCGGCATCCTCAAGGCGGCCGACGGCCTTGGCCACGCCCGGCAGATAGATCTCGACGCCGACCAGCAGCCAGTCCGGATGCGTCCTGGCCAGATGCACGAGAAAATCGCCATTGCCGAAACCGATCTCCATGACGACCGGCGCGCCGTCCGGCAATCCTGTCTGATCCAGGCACCTGTCCCTGGGCAGGCCGATCACCGGCAGCCATTTCAGCAACCGGGCTTCCTGCCCCGCCGTCACAAAGCCGTTTTTCCGGCCATGAGTGCGCAGCTCCCGCTGGCTGAACTGATCTCTGAATTCTCTGGATAAACGCATGCGCCGCAGGCTAGCAGGCCGGTTCTGCTGTAGCCACGTCCGGGCACAATGGCTATGATGCCGCCCCCATGAGCCCCAGTCCGTCCACCGACACGACCTGCGATCTCTGCGGCGGCAGTGATTTCGAACTGCTTTCCGGGCGTGATCGCCACGGCAGCCCTCTGCGAACGGGCCTGTGCAGGGGCTGCGGACTGGTCATGCACCTGCCCGTACCGAGCGAGGCGGAAGTGGCCGAATATTATGCCACCCGCTACAGGCAGGATTATCACGGCGAACGCCAGCCCTCGCCCCGCCGCGTCATGCGGGCCTGGAAAAATGGGGAACGCATCCACGCACAGCTCAAACCCTGGCTGAAACCGGGGATGTCCGTATTCGAGATCGGCGCCGGCATCGGCTGCACGGTCAAGGTCTTCGAAACGCACGGCCTGGACGCACGCGGCATCGAGCCGAACAGCGATTTCAACAGGTACTCGCGGGACCGGATCCACACCCGCATCGACAATACGAACCTGTACGATCTGGCGGATGCCGGATCGCCCGACCTGATCCTGCTGGTCCACGTGATCGAGCATTTTTCCTCGCCTCGCCGCGCCCTGACCCATATCCATTCGCTGCTGGCCGACGACGGACTGTTCTATGTCGAGTGCCCGAACCTGACCGGCCCGTTCGCCACCTTCGCCCGCATGTTCCACTATGCGCATATCTACAACTTCTCGCATCAGACGCTGATCGCACTGGCCCGCGAATGCGGATTCGAACCCGTGGCCCGGCTGTCGGACGACAGCGAGCCGGACATCCAGCTGCTGTTCAGGAAATCGGAACCGGTGAAGGCGGCGGCCACGCTGGCCGGCCATGCCGACGAGGTACGCGCGGCGGTCCGGCGTCACAATATGCTGTCCTATCATCTGCGTCCGGACTATCTGAAACGGCGCCTGCGCAAACTGGGCTCCTATCTCGCCGAGGCGCTGGGAGCAGGTCGCTTCGTGCGCCGCCTGCTGGCCCGGCTCGAAAACGGCTAGCCGGCCACGATCTCCCGCCGGACCGCGCCGGCCTTCTCTTCACCGCACAGTCTGGCCACCAGTCGCAGCGCAAACGCAACCGCGGTTCCCGGCCCACGGCTGGTAATCAGAAAATCGTCCTCGACAACGGCCTCGTCCAGATACACCGACGACGGCTGCAGGGACTGCATCTGCTCGCGACAGGAAGGATAGGAAGTGACATGCCGGCCGGCCGTCATGCCGTAGGCGGCCAGCGCCGTCGGCGCGGCACAAATGGCCGCCACAGCCCCGCCCCGCTCGCGCAGGCGCTCCACCAGCGTCCGCACGCGCGCATCGTCGCGCAACAGGTGCGCATTCGGCAGACCGCCGGGCAACACCACCATATCCCAGTCTTCGTCCATCGCATCCGCCAGCGGCGCATCCGCCCCGATCACGATTCCCGAGCGCCCCTTCACCGCCTGCCCGTCCAGGCTGGCCAGGCATACGTCAATATTGGCGCGCCGAAGAATATCAACCACGGCAATGCATTCGATCTCTTCCACGCCGTCGCTAAACGGCACCACTACCCTTGTCATCATATCCTCCTCGAATTCTGTCCGCCGACCACGTATCCGGCATTTCGCCGTCCGCAGCCCAGGCAAGCGCCTGCTGCATCCGCCCGCAGACGGCCTTCTCGGCCGGCAGGAGCTTTCCCGCCAGCATACGGCGATGATCGTCCTGCAGAATCGCCAGATCCGCCAATGGCTCGCGCGGATAGGGAGCCTCCCCCATATCCGGCAGCTTCCATGCCGTCAGATCATACCCCTGCTGCATGACAACAACCTTCTGCCGGTCGGCATACAGTTCCGGCTCGCCTTCGGCGCCGGCAAAAATCAGCGAACGGGGCTGCCCCAGCAGGGCATTGGCCTGCGCCATCAGCTGCGCGTAAGGGGTATGGAAAATACCGTTCAGCTGACCTGCGCAACGCAGCGGATTCAGCAGACGGGCCACCGAATTGGCAAAGCTGCGCAGCCCCAGCCTCGGCCGCAGTCCATACAGCGCGAACAACGGCGGACAGATATCGGCCAGATCCAGATACACGATGCCCCGCTCATCCAGCAACTGCCTTGCCTCGGCCAGCGAAGCGGCACGGCCGATGCCGGCATGCCCGAGCATCTGCCAGGCGGAAATGCGACCGGGGATACCGGACACGCCATGCACGACCACCTTCATGCCGCTTTCGGCCGCCCGGATCGCCGCCACAAGATGCCGGCCCGCCGCCCGCCGCTTGCCGGCATAGCACGGCAGATCCACCGCCCCCTCCAGCACCTCGCCGGCGGCAAAGCCCTCGATACACCCGCGCGCCGCCTCGGTAAAGCCGGCCAGTTCTTCGGCGGTTTCGCCCTTCATGCGCAGGCCGATCAACAGTGCGCCGACCTGCATCTCGTCCGCCCCCTGCATGACAAGGCACAGTGCCTCGCGGGCTTCCTCCCTGCGCAGGTGTTCGGCGCCATGCTTGCCGCGCGCAATGCGTCGAATCAGGGGGGCAAGATCGTCCATGGGCCTTATTCAACCCTGCCCGGACCGGACTGGCAATCGTCCGCGCATCCTTTTCACGGGCACACCGGAATGCTACATTGGCAGGGCTCATGCGCGGCGGAGGTCTGCATGCTTGCCAGCGAAATGAAACAAACCGTAGCGATCATCCTGGCCGGCGGCACAGGCAGCCGCCTGTATCCGCTGACCGATCACCGGGCCAAGCCGGCCGTCCCGTTCGGCGGCAAATACCGGATCATCGACTTCACGCTTTCCAATTGCCTGCATTCGGACATCCGGCGCATCCTCATACTGACCCAGTATCGCTCCCATTCGCTGCTCAAGCACCTGCGCAACGGCTGGAGCGTGCTGTCGCCCGAGATGGGCGAATATATCACCGCCATTCCGGCCCAGATGAAGGGCGGCGAGCACTGGTATCAGGGCACGGCCTACGCGGTATTCCAGAACATCGACCTGCTGCAGTGGAATCAGGCCAAATACGTTATCGTGCTGTCCGGCGACCATGTCTACCGCATGGACTACGCCGCCATGCTGCGCCAGCACACGGCATCGGGAGCCGAGGCCACGATCGCCTGCATTCCGGTGTCACCGGACGAGGGAAGAAGCTTCGGCATTGTCGATGTCGACAGCCGCCTGCGGGTTCGCAGCTTCGACGAAAAGCCGGCATCGCCGAAGCCCATGCCGAACCATCCGTCCTGCTGTCTGGCCTCGATGGGCATCTATATCTTCGACAAGGAACAGCTGATCCATCACCTGATCGAGGACCAGAACGACCCCGAATCCAGCCACGACTTCGGCCACGATGTGCTGCCCCGCTGGGCGGCCGAAGGATATGTAAGCGCCTATATGTTCGGCGGCCCCGAGGGGCGCGTGTCGGACGACAGCTACTGGCGCGATGTCGGCACGCTGGACGCCTATTTCGAGGCCAATATGGATCTGCTCAGGCCGGTGCCACCGCTGGATCTGTACCAGCAGGACTGGCCGATCCGCTCCTACAGCGGCCAGTACCCGCCATGCCGGACCGGGCCATCCGCCGACGGCAGCCATGAACGTCTCGATAACGTCATCATGAGCAGCGGCTCGACCGTGATCGGCAGCACGGTCCGGCATTCGATCCTGTCCAGCTTTGTTCATATCGCCCCCGGCGCCTGTGTCGAGGATGCCATCCTGTTCAGCGATATCCGCATCGGCGAAGGAGCGCAGCTCAGACGCTGCATTATCGACAAGCATGTCGAAGTCCCGCCGCATGAACGGATCGGTTTCGATCACGAAACGGATGCCAGGCGCTTCCATGTCTCGGACAACGGCGTGACCGTGGTACCGATGGGCTATCGTTTCGACCAGGGAGACACAGCATGAATCTGCTCGTATTGCAACACCTGCCCATCGAAGGGCCGGCCCTGATCGGAGAAATCCTGGAGGAGGCTGGCCATCAGCTGACGACCATTGAGCTATGGCACACACAGCCCGGCGACCACATACCGGACGACTGCGACGGACTGATCATCATGGGCGGCCCGCAGTCCGCCAGCGATACACATCTGGAAACGATCGCCGCCTGCCTGCATCTGGTTCGTCAGGCCATCGAACGACAGATGCCTATGCTCGGCATCTGCCTGGGCGCACAGCTGATGGCCCGTGCCGCAGGCGCCAGCATCATGCCCTCGCCGGTGCGCGAACTGGGCTGGTATCCCGTTTATCCCGTCGATAGCGATCACGATCCCCTGTTCGGACATCTGGACAGGCGCGGGCTGTACGTGTTCCAGTGGCATGGCGAAACCTTCAGCATGCCGGAAACGGCCACCTGGCTGCTTGGCCATCCGGACGTGAAGCATCAGGCATTTCGTCTCGGACGCGGTCAGTACGGGCTACAGTTTCATATCGAGGTCGATGCCGACACCATCGCCGCATGGATTGACGCCGGTGACAGCGAACGTCGCCACCTCGGCGAACAGGGGCTGAGGCGGCTGCACGAGGATTCGACCCGCCATCTTGAAGCTGCACGCAACTTCTGCCGGAACATGATAACGGCATGGATTGCCGAGGCCGACCACTGCCGGCAGACGATCAACGCGGCCAATCCGCTCTAGGGCCTGTTCAGGTCAGCGGCGGCTGCGTGACCCGGACCGGCCTTTTCCGCCCCGACAGGGCATCGTCCAGCTCCTCGCCGGTAATCACGCCCTTGTCGATCAACAGCCCGATCAGGGCTTCCAGGCGATCCCCGGGCGCATCGTCCGCGCGATTCGCCGCCGGCCTGTTCTCCGGCGCGGGCAGTCCCGCACAGCTGCGGATCTGTTCGAACAGCGCCTGATCCACCGTGCCGGTAACTTCGAGCCCCCTGCGCTTCTGAAAATCCCTGACGGCATCGCGGGTGGAAGCGCCGAACAACCCCTGGCGGTCATCGATGCTGTAACCCGCCTGCGCCAGCATCCGCTGTAACATGGCGACGTTTTTTCCTCGCATAAACATCTTCAGTGGTCTGACCATGGCCCTCTCCTGCTGAAAAACCGATCCGCCTGCCGGATCGAATCGCTCAATCCTGCCGCCTGACGAAGCGGATAATCTGGCGGCGCGCCTTCTTGTCCGGCCGTCGGGCCGGCGCTGCCCCGGCATGCAGGCGCCGCAACTCGCGTTGCCGCTCCCGGGCCGCCAGGCTGGCCCCGGTTTCGGCATAAAGCGTGCGGGCAACGGCCGCGGATATGCGTTTCTCCGCCAGCGCCGAAACCTTGACCGTGAACGTCTCCCGGCCGCGCTCAATCGTCAGCGTATCGCCGCAATCCAGCTGCCGGGAAGGCTTGATCCGCTCCCCGTTCAGCCGCACATGGCCGGCACGAACCATGTCGGTGGCCATGCCCCGCGTCTTGAAGAAACGGGCAACCCACAGCCACCTGTCGATCCGCACGCCCATCAGCTGATGCCGAGCATCCTGCGCATGGCCGCCATATGGTCCTCGGCTTCCTGGCGCGCCTCCTCGCTGTCGTCATCCTCGCGATCCACCCAGCGCAACACGGACTGATCCGCCTCGTGCAGAAACGGCGATGGCGCGGTCTTTTCCTTCTGACCGAAGCGGCTGCGTACGCGCGCATAACTCAGCGTCAGCCGGAAACGGGCACGGGTCATCGCCACGTACATCAGCCGGCGTTCCTCCTCCATGCGGTTTTCCTCCAGCGCATTGCGGTGCGGGAAAACGCCATCCTCCATGCCGATCACATAGACATGATCGAACTCCAGACCCTTGGCCGCATGCACGGTCATCAACCGCACCTGCGCGGCGGGATCGTCATCCTCCTTGTCGGCCAGCAGAAAGATATGCTGCAGAAAATCGGCCAGCGAGGCGCCCTGCTCCGCCTGCAGCATCCACCAGCGACGCAGTTCCATCAGGTTGCCCATGCGGCGATCGGCGATATCCGGATCGTCCGCCTCGGCCCGGATGGCCGCCTCCAGGCCCGTCAGATCGAGCACCGCATCGAAGGCGTCATCCGCCTCGTTATGCTGGAACTGGAATTCGAGCGCGGTGATCAGCTCGCCGAATTCGCGCAGACTGTCGGCGCGACGATGTTCCAGTTCCCCGTGACGGCAGGCCTCCAGCAGCGAGCAGCGCTGTTGCATCGCGAAATCGCCCAGATCACCGAGCGCCTTGTCGCCGATGCCCCGGCGCGGCCGCGCAATCGCGCGCATGAAGGCCATGTCATCGTCCGGGTTGGCGATCAGCCTCAGATAGGCCAGCAGATCCTGGATTTCGGCCCGGTCGAAAAAGGACAGCCCGCCGCTGACATGATACGGTATCTGTGCCTCCCTGAGCGCCAGCTCCACGGCGCGCGACTGGAACGAGGCGCGATACAGAACGCAAAAGGCATCCCAGTGCGCATCCGACGTCGCATGCAGGGCGCGTATATCGCCGGCCACGCGCCGCGCCTCCTCCTCGGAATTCGGCGATTCCCAGACCCGCACCGGCTTGCCCTGACCGATATTCGACCGCAGGGTCTTGCCCAGACGCTCGGCATTGTTGGCGATCAGCGAATTCGACGCCTGCAGAATCGAGGCGGTGGAGCGGTAATTCTCCTCCAGCCGGATCACCGTCAGGCCCGGATAGTCATGCTGCAACTGGAACAGATTCCTGACCTCGGCGCCACGCCAGCCGTAAATCGACTGATCATCGTCGCCCACGACGGTCAGGTTGCCATCGGCGGGTACAAGCAGGCGAATCCACTCGTACTGGACGCGCGAGGAATCCTGATATTCATCGACCAGGAAATGGCGCGTGCGCTCGCGCCACAAGGCCCGCACCTCGTCATGTTCGGATAACAGACGGATCGGCAACACCATCAGATCATCGAAGTCCACCGCATTCATGCGCTGCAGCAACTCGTCGTATCGCTCGCGAATCACGGCCAGCTGGTTCTCAGCCCCGTCGAGCAGGCCGTTCTTCAGCCGCGATATGCGGGCCAGGATGCGGTCCACCTGATCTGCATCG
>JAJRVH010000021.1 GCA_021545625.1 Zetaproteobacteria bacterium | reverse complement strand
TGTTCTTTTTGTTAACCTCGCATTTTGTCAAAGATGAACGCATGGATATTGATCTGCCGCAGGCCTCCTCTTCGGATGCGCTCGATGATGACGAGGTGCTGGAGGTCATGCTTTCGGCGGATAATCGCATTTATTTGCAAGGCAAGCAGGTTACAGAACAAAGGCTGCCCATGTTACTGCGCGAAAAACTGGTCTTGCAAAAAAACAAACACATACGGTTGCGGGGTGATCAGGGCGCTGATCTGAAACATATCGTGACCATCATGGATGCCGCGCGTCAGGCAGGCGCAAGCGGCATAGACCTTGTTACCGAGCAACCATGATGGCTGGCGACGGCTGGCTGCGGCCTGCGGCAGTGGCTGTTTCACTGGCATTGCATACTTTTGCATTGTGGCAGTTTGGCGGTTCGGCTTCTGCAAGCCATGTCATGCAGCCTGATCGTCAGGTGAGTGTTACCCGGTTGAATCTGATAGCGCCTACGGCAAAGCCCAACGATGTCGAATCTGTTTCTGATACTGAGCCACTGCCTGAAGCTGAACAGCATCCCGAAAAAAAGCCTGCCCGGCCAGAACCGGTCAGACAAAAGACTGTGGCGGAAAAGCCTTTGTCTCCGAAGACTGAATCCAGGCCAAAGGAACAACCGAAAAAGAACAGAAAAACACCGCCCAAAACACAACATCAGCAAGCAGCACAGCAAACCCGGCCTGCCCCTCCCGCCATTGATAAGGGGGTGATGGCAGAGGCGCGCCAACGCTATCTGGCAATGCTCATGGCGCATATCGAGGCGCATAAATTCTATCCGTCAACGGCAAGGCGGCGCGGTATTCAGGGCGATGTACGCATCAGTTTTCTGTTACTGGCAGACGGCACCACCA
Organism: Zetaproteobacteria bacterium; assembly: GCA_021545625.1. Classification (GTDB taxonomy): domain Bacteria; phylum Pseudomonadota; class Zetaproteobacteria; order Mariprofundales; family Mariprofundaceae; genus JAJRVH01. The sequence goes on along the minus strand of JAJRVH010000021.1, from coordinate 1,669 downwards.
AGCAAATCAGAGCGAATGGTTCGTCCCGCATACTGCAAACTGCAGCAAAAACAGCGGTCATCAAAGCTGTCCCCATGCCTCAACCGCCTTCGGTCATTCATTGCCCGATGCACTGTGAGTTTGCAATGCGCTATGCGCTTAACAGGAAAACACGCAGGTAAGCCGCTGAAAATCCATGCCTGAGCGGATCACGGCGGGCCGGCTGTTTCCCGGAATTGCTCCACCTGGGCGACGGCATTCTGGCCGGTACCGCCATCCACCACCTGCCAGACTTCATGGGGTGCGCCGGGCGAGGCCTTGCCGACTACGCGCCTCACTTTGCCAGTTCATCCATCAGGCCACGATCCGTCTGCACACGTCCGGCAGTATCAACGATCACCACATCATAAGCACGGGCCGCACCACGCTGCACGGTATCAAAAGCCACCGCCGCCGGATCGGCCCCTTCGTGCTGGCGCACCATGTCGGCGCCGGCGCGCTCCACCCATACTGCCAGTTGCTCGACGGCGGCAGCACGGAAGGTATCCGCCGCTCCCACCAGCACGCGCTTGCCCTGCTCGCGGAATAATGTCGCCAGCTTGCCAATGGTGGTGGTCTTGCCCGTACCGTTGACAGTGCTCTCCGGTTTTATGCCCGTAAATGCGCCTTGCATGCCTTGACGCAGTCTGCACATGCAATGGCACAAGCCCATTGCAGACGCTCGATGGTTTGGCGAATATCCATGTTTTCTCCCGCGAGGCCGGTGTATCGCGAATTCCCCTTATGCAACTTTAGTGCCGGAATGTCTCCGATATCAAGATGGAGTATGATATATCAGCGCGTCCGGCAGATCGTGGAAGCGGGGGATATGGTAGTCCCAGCGGCCGTCCGGCTCGTGATGGATGAGCACGGTCCTGCAGCCGATCGATCTGGCGACCCGAAGGTTATCGGGCATGTCGTCGACGACCAGCGTGCGCGCCGGCGTTGCGCCCTCGGCCTCGATCAGCCGTTTCAGCGTTTCGGCGCTGGGTTTCGGCATATAATCATCAAAGCGGATATCGTAGATGCGCCCGAAATGACGGGCGATGCCGAGCGCGCGGAGGATGCGTTCGGCATGCTCGCGTATGCCGTTGGTATGGATGACCTTGCGTCCCGGCAGCCGCGACAGCGCCGCATCCAGTTCCGGGTCCTCGCCCAGGATTTCGTGCACGTCGATGTCATGCACGTCGCGCAGGAATGCCTCCGGCTCCATGCCGTGGTGCAGCATCAGGCCACGCAGCGTGGTGCCGTAACGGCGCCAGTACTCGACGCGCATCCGGTTCGCCGCCTCGCGGCCGATGCCGAGCTCGGCGCTGATGAAGGCGGTCATCCGCTCGTCCATGCGGGCGAAGACGCCCGAGTCGGCGGCATAGAGCGTGTTGTCGAGATCGATGACGGCCAGATCGAAGGGCATGCGCTCATGCAATCATGTTCTGTTTTCCAAGGCGAGCGGAAAGTCGTGAAAGTTACCGGTTGCTTTCGTTTTGTTGACTTCTGGCACCGCTTTCTCCTTTTACGCATAACGACAAAATTCAGCGGCGCGTTTTTTGCGTCCGCTGGGATGCCTTGTTAGCCATTAAGTCCTGAAAACCACCAGATACATATTTATGAAGTACGCTGGCAACTAGTGTCTGATACGGAATACCTTCTT
>JAJRVH010000020.1 GCA_021545625.1 Zetaproteobacteria bacterium | reverse complement strand
GCCTGTCCAGCCATGTCAGGGCCGGTCGCTTCATATCCGGCTACCCCATGGCCTCATACATCGCCTGCACGCCTTCGGGCTGACATACCAGCAACACGTCGCACCCCGCCTGCCGGGCCGCGCAGGCCGCAGCCGGCACATCGTCCCCGACCCCCTTCATGCACAGGTCGTCGCTCCATACCCTGCCATCGAAACCGAGCTCGCCGCGCAGCACGGCCTGCAACCAGTAGCGCGAGCATGTGGCAATATCTTTCCCCGCGTCATCGTAGATGACGTGCGCGGTCATGATATGCGACAGTCCTTCGCCGATCAGTCGGGCAAACGGCTCCGCTTCCTCCCGTATGACGGCCAGCGGCGCCGAGACATGCGGCACGTCGACATGAGAATCGGCATCGGCCCGGCCATGACCGGGGAAGTGCTTGCCAACGGCGGCGATGCCGGCCTCGTGCAGGCCGCGCATGCAGGCCGTTGCCAGCGCCGTGACGCATGCCCGGTCGCCGCCATAGGCGCGCTCGCCGATAATGGCATGCCCCTCACTGGCAAACAGATCCAGTACCGGCGCGCAGTTGTGCGTCAGCCCGAGCCCCCGCAATGCCTCGCCGACGACCAGGCTGTCCTGAAACACCGCCTGCATGGCCGTGCCCACATGATGCTCGAACATGCGGGCAAAATCCGCGCCCGTGCGGCGGCCGGAAAACGGCGGCCACGGGATGCGGTTCACCCGGCCGCCCTCCTCGTCGATGGCCGCCCAGGCGGCCGTGCCGCTGCACTGGCGCACATCGTCCAGCAGGGCGCGCACCTGTGCCGGGTTGTCGATATTGCGGGCGAACAGGATCACGCCGAGCGGCGGACGGCGGGCCAGCCATTGCCTTTCCCGTGCCGTCAGCCGCGTGCCCTGCAACCCGATCACCATCCTGTCATGCATGATTCTCCTCTTGCGGCGCCATCCGCACATCAAGCCGGTCGCGCAGCGCATCGCCGAGAAGATTGACGGCCATCACCAGTGAAAACAACACCAGCCCGGGCCATATGACAAGCATCGGCGATACCAGCATCAGGCGCGTTCCCTCCCGAATCATCGTACCAAGCGAAGCGTCCGGCGGCTGCACGCCAACGCCGAGAAAGGAGAGCCCGGCTTCGCCGATAATCACGGCGGCAAGACCGAAACTCGCCTCGACCAGCAACGGCGCCGCGATATTCGGCAACAGGTGACGCCAGGCGATATGGCAGGCGCCACTTCCGGCCGCCACGGATGCCTCGATAAACGGCGCGGTCTTCAGCGACAGCACCTGCGCGCGACTCAGCCGCGCAAAGCCGACCCAGCCGACCGCCACCAGCGCCATGATCAGGTTGTCCACGCCGGGACCGAGCATCGCGGCCAGCGCAATGGCCAGCAGGATTCCGGGAAACGACAACACGATATCGGCCAGCCGCATCAGTCCCGCATCCAGCCAGCCGCCACTCCAGCCGGCCAGCATGCCGACCGAAATGCCGAGCACACCGCCGCACAGTATCACGCTCAGCCCCACGGAAAGCGAAAGCGAAAGCCCCTCGGCAAGCCTGGCCAGCACGTCGCGGCCCAGCGCATCATATCCGAACGGATGCGCTGGTTCCGGCCCCGCAAGCACCCGATCCAGATCCACGACATGACCGTCCTGGCCGGACATCCACGCCGCCGCCAGCACCAGCACCGGCAACGACAGACAGGCCAGAACCAGATATTTCGATGTCCTAGCCATGCCGCTGTCTCGGATCGATCAGCAGAGCCAGCACATCGGCCAGCAGATTGGCCAGCACGTAAAAGGATGCGATCACCAGCACGCAGCCCTGCACGAGCGGATAGTCGCGCCGCTGGATCGCCTCAATGGTCAACAGCCCCAGGCCGGGCCAGTCGAACACGGTCTCGGTAATGACCGCGCCGCCCAGCACGGCTCCCATCTGCAGCGCAAACATCGTCATCACGGGGATCGCCGCCTGCCTGGCCGCATGCCGCCACCATATCGCGCGTTCGCCGATGCCGAATGCGCGCGCGGTACGGATCGCGTCGCTGCCCATCACCTCCAGCCAGGACGAACGGGCCATGCGCGACAACACGGCTGCCAGCGCCGTGCCAAGGGTAATGGCGGGCAGAACGATGGCACCCGGCTGCTCCATGCCCGATACCGGCAGCCAGCCAAGCATGACCGCGAACACCAGCATCAGCACCGGCCCGAGCCAGAAATTGGGAATCGACACGCCCAGCAACGAAAACCCCATCGCCGCCACATCCTGATGCCGGCCGGCATGGCGGGCAGCCCAGTAGCCGAGCGGCAGGGCAATGACAACCGCCAGCAACAGGCTGATGCCGGCAAGCCTGGCCGTGGCGGGAACCCGTTCGACGATGCGTTCGAACACCGGCCGGTGATCGATCAGGCTCTGTCCCCAGTCGCCGCTGACAAGCCCCCCCAGGTAGCCGGCATACTGGGAAAGCAGCGGCTCGTTCAGATGCAGCGCCTGTCGCAATGCCTCGCGATCGGCCGGCAATGCCGTTTCTCCGAGCAAGGCGTCAACCGGATCGCCCGGCACCATGTGCAACAGCAGAAACACCAGCGTCGCAACGCCCAGCAATGTGGGAATCGCCTGGATAAAACGGCTGAAAACGATCCGGACAAGGCTGCGGCGCATCACCTGCCCAGGCTAACGCCTCCCGGCTTTCTTGAACATACGCAGCGGAAAGCGATGCGCCCTGTCAAACGTCGGACAAGGCCCCCATCTGCTCGTCGGCCCACTGCATCGACTCAAGCTGAATGCGCGTCAGTTCAGTCAGCTTGACGCGAGGATGTTGCTGACACCATGCATTGATATCCTCCCAGGATCCGGCATCCAGGTGCTGAACAAGCCGCAACTTGTGCGCCATGTCGGCCTCATCATCCAGCAATGCCCGGCGCACCGGCTGCGGCAGCGTCAGTTCGGCCAGCGCCTGTTCCATCGGCTGATCCAGCAATGCATCCAGCACCGAAAACATCCCCAGAAGAAAGTCATCGCCGGTATTGCGCTCGCCCAGCGCTTCGGCCACGCCTTCGAGAAAACGTCCGCGATACAGGGACGTACGCACCAGTTCCGCCGGCTTGTCGCCTCCGAGCACCGCCAGAGACAATAGCGACAGCCAGCGACACAGATTATTAAGCCCCAGCAGACTCATCGCCTGCTCGATGGACTCCACTTCGCGGCGCAATCCGAAAGCCGCCGAGTTAATATATTTTAACAGGCGATAGGCAAGCGACACATCCTGTTTGACGACATCGTGAATCTCGTCCAGCGCCCCGGCCGTCAACACCTGCTGCAGCG
>JAJRVH010000019.1 GCA_021545625.1 Zetaproteobacteria bacterium | reverse complement strand
GCCCAGCCTTCGCAAAAGAGTTCCATCCGGCCGCAGTCGCGCGCCGGCAGCCTGGCAAGCAGTGCATGCAGCTGCTCGCAGTCAGGCGTAAATTCATCTTCAAAACGATAGAAATGGATATTCCTGAACCACATACGCCGCCCCTGCCCGCGATATTCCGGCTCATCGTGCCGGGCGCGCAATGTAGCGCCCGGAGGGACAAACTCAACCGCTGCGCACCGGCAGCCCGATCGGCCCGACATCCCGGCGGGGGCGATCGACGCGGAAATCAGACATATCCAGGCCCGGGACCTCACCCAGCATCCAGCGACTGATAATGTCGGCCGTGCCCGGCGCCAGCGCCACGCCGTTCCGGTAATGGCCGCTGGCCACCCACAGGCCGGGCCTGCCCTCGACCGGGCCCAGATAGGGAAGCCCGTCCGGCGTGCCCGGGCGAAAGCCCATCCATTGCTCGACCACCCGAGCCTGCGCCAGTCCCGGTGCAATACGCCGGGTTGCGCCGAGCAGCGCCCCGATCACGTCCTCCGTCGTACCGCGCCGGAAACCGACCCGCTCCATGCTGGCGCCGACCAGTACATGGCCGTCGATTCTCGGCACCATATAGGCATCGTCATGCTTGATGATATGGCGGAGCAGCCCCGGCCTGTCCCTGAGCAACACGATCTGTCCCTTGACCGGCTCGACCGGCAGCCGCAGGCCGATATGTTCGGCCAGCTCGCCGCTCCAGCTGCCGGCGGCCAGTAACACCGCATCGGCGGAAATCCTTTCGCCATCGGCCAGCTGTACCGACGCCACGCGTCCGTCGGCATGCTCGTTCAGCCCCGTCACCTCGGCTCCTTCCCGAACCTCGACGCCGCTGATCTCGAGCGCGCGACGCACGGCGGCCAGCAATCTCGGATTGCGCACCTGCCCCACCTCCGGCCAGAGCAGGGAGCCTGTCGCATCCCCGCCAATCGCCGGCTCCCGCTCGCGGGTTTGTCGTGCATCCAGTTCCTCGACCTGCCAGCCGAAACGCCGCGACCATGCCAGCGCCGCTTCGCGATGATCGATATGATCATCGGCGAAAAACGGGATCAGAAGACCGCTTTTCCGCCATTCGATATCCATGCCCGTGCTGTCCCGCAGATATGCGTCGAGTTCCGGATAGAGCGCCAGACTGGCCTCGATCAGGTGCGTAAAGCTGTCCGGATAAAGCCACGGATGGATCGGACAAAGGATGCCGGCCCCGGCCCAGGATGACTCCTGCCCCGTTCGCCCCCGCTCCAGTACCAGCGGCCTGGCCCCCAGGCGATGCAGATACAGGGCGGTCAGGCAACCGATAATGCCTCCGCCGATCACCGCCACGCGCATATTCGCCGATTCGCCGCTCTTCATCCCGCCTCCCTCGCCCTGCAAGCCCGGACTTGCCCGATCCGGCGCATGCCGCCACCATGCCGACATGCACGCCACGGACCGGGATCTTGCCCAAGCCTACCAATATTGCCAGTCGCTCGCACGGGAGCATTACGAAAACTTTCCCACCGCATCGCGGCTGCTGAAGAAGGAACTGCGTCCGGCGGTGGCTGCCATCTACGCCTTTGCGCGTCATGCCGACGATCTGGCCGACGAGGGCGACCACGATGCGGCAACGCGCCTGAAACAGCTCGATGCCTGGGAAACATTGCTGGAACGCTGTACCCGCGAAGCGCTGGAACAGCCGATCTTTCTGGCGCTCGGCGATGCAATCCGGCGCCACGGGCTGCCCGTCGAGGCGCTCCACGACCTGCTGGTCGCCTTTCGCATGGATGTCAGCCTGCATGCCTATGCCAGCGAAACCGAGCTGATGTTCTACTGCGCGCATTCGGCGGCCCCGATCGGCCGGCTGATGCTGGCCCTGCACAACATCGATGCCCCCGAGGCATTGCAGGCTTCGGATGCAATCTGCAGCGCCCTGCAACTGATCAACTTCTGGCAGGATCTCTCTATCGACCTGCCCCGCGGCCGCTGCTATCTGCCCGAACACTGGCTTGCGCACCACGATCTGTCAGTCGCGCAACTGCTTGCCTGGGCCAGAGACGACGAGCTCGGCGATAAAGCGCACAACCTTGCGATCATGCCGGTGCTGCGGCAGGCACTGCAGCTTGCCCGCGCCAGGCTTGAACAGGGACAGGTGCTGCTGCCATGGCTGCCGCTGCGCCTGCGTCTGCAGATCGCTGCCACGCTGCTGGCAGGACATCGCATGCTGGACAATATCGAACGACTCGAACGCCCGCTGGCAACGCGCGTGACGCTCGGGCGCGGCGACTGGCTGCGCCTTGCATTGCCGATCGTCGGCCGGACACTGATGCCATCACAACCCGCACGCGCGCAAACCGCCTGAACAGGAGACATCCATGACCCCGCAGCAATACTGCCTGGACAAGACCCGCGGCTCGGGCTCTTCCTTCTTTTACGCCTTCCTGTTTCTTCCCGAGGAAAAACGCCGCGCCATGATGGCGCTGTACGCCTTTTGCCGCGAGGTCGACGACATCGCCGACGAGGTCAGCGACCAGCAGGTGGCGCTCACCAAGCTCGGCTTCTGGCGCGACGAGGTCGCCAGGGTATTCCGGGACAAGCCAAGGCATCCGGTCGGACGCGAACTGAACTGGGCACGCCGGCATTACCCGATCGACGAGGAACTGCTGCTGGAGATCATTGACGGCATGCTGATGGATATCCAGCGCCAGCCCATGCTCAGGGCCCCGGATCTGGCGCTGTACGCCTATCGCGTGGCCGGCGCGGTCGGGCTGCTGTCGATCGAGATCTTCGGCTATACCGATCGCAAAAGCCGCGACTTCGCGACCTCGCTCGGCGAGGCGCTGCAACTGACGAATATCCTGCGCGACGTGGCCGAGGACGCGCGGCTGGGACGCATCTACCTGCCGCAGGAGGATCGCATCCGTCACGGTGTCAGCGATCAGGAGATCCGGGACGGCGACATGAGCGGCAGCCTTCCCCGACTGCTGGCCGAATACGGTGACAAGGCAGAATCGGCCTACGAACAGGCGCTGGCCAGCCTTCCCGTCGCGGACCGGGAAAGCCTGCGTCCGTCGCTGCTCATGGCGGCCATCTATCATGCTTACCTGAAACGGCTGCGGGCCATCGGCTTCGATGTCTGGAAAAAGCCGGTTCGCATCCTGCCGCTGACCAAGATCTGGATCGCCTGGCGTGCCTGGCGCTATGAAAAAAAGGCGGTCGCGCGCGGGTTGCCAACGCGTCTGGACTTCTAGAGGCCATGATTGCGATTGTCGGCGCAGGCCTTGCCGGACTGACGGCCGCGATTCGCCTGGCCGAGGCCGGCGAACGGGTTTGTCTTTTCGAAGCTGCCCCGGAGGCTGGCGGCCGCACCCGCTCCTTCCGTGACCCGGCCGACGGGAGCTGCTATGACAACGGCCCGCATCTGCTGATCGGCGCTTATCGCGCCACGCGCAGACTGCTGGAGGATTGTGATGCGGCCGGGCATGTCCACTGGCAGAGCCATCTGACCCTGCCTCTGTGGGACGCGGAGCGGGGACACTTCAGTCTCCGTCCTTCTCCCCGGCTGCCGCTGTCGCTGTCCATGCTGGCGACCATCGGACGTCTGCCCGGTCACAGCCATGCCTCGGCCATCGGCATGCTGAAGCTGGCCTTCGCGAAAAAGCCGCATGCCGACCAGACGGCTCAGGCATGGCTGGCATCGCTGCATGTGCCCGAAGCGCTATACCGGGACCTGCTGCTGCCTCTCTGTCTCGGCAGCATGAACGAATATCCCGACAGCGCGCCGGCCACAAGCTTTCGCCGCGTACTGAAAGAGAGCTTTGCCAGCCACGATACGGCACGGCTGGGGTGGTTCACCGCCCCGCTGTCGGAGGCGCTGATCGCGCCGCTGGCGCGCAGGGCCGCTGCGCTCGGCGTCGAAATCCGCTGCCAGGCCATCGTCCGGACCATCGATCGTGACCGGCGGCGCCTGATACTCGGCGATGGTCGCAAAATCGCGTTCGACCGTCTTGTTCTGGCCACGTCTCCCGTCGTGGCCGACCGCCTGTGCGGACAGGCAGGCTGCATCGAAACGCATCCGATCACCAACCTGCATCTGTGGTACGAACAACCGCCCGGTATTGCCGATGTCGCGGGCCAGCCTCTGGTTGGCGGCATCGGCACGCTCGGACAATGGTTCTTCGATGTCTCGGCACAGATGTGCCGGCATGATCGCCCCTGTCATGTCGTGGCCGTGATCAGCGCCGATATGCTCGACCCGAGGCGGGCGAACTGGACCGGGACAGTGACGGCCGAGCTTG
>JAJRVH010000018.1 GCA_021545625.1 Zetaproteobacteria bacterium | reverse complement strand
TCTCGAGCTGCTGGCCCATCTGGCCCGCAGTCTGCAGCAGGCAGTCTTCCGGGAACAGGTCATGCGGGCGGACAGCCCCGAGATGCTGGTTTCCCTGTTTGAGCAAGAGGTCGAGCACAGCCTATGACCCGCAACCGCCAGATCACCATCCGTGAGCTTCTGGCGGAGCAGGGCAAAGCCATGAAGATGCGGCTGCTGGCCGGCGAGGCCGGGCTGGATCGCTATATTGATCATCCGCGCATGCAGAAGCCGTCACTGGCCTTTGCCGGTTTCATCGAAAACCTGAGCGACTATCGCCTGCAGGTGATTGGTCGCACCGAACTCGATTATCTGGCCACGAAGAGCCTGGTCGAGCAGAAGAAGGTTGTCGATGCGGTGTTCGATCTGCGTCTGGCCGGGGCGGTGATCACGCGCAACCAGACGCCGCCGGACATCATTCTGGAGGCGGCGCGACGTACCGATACGCCGCTGATGGTGTCCGAGCTGCCGTCCTCGACCTTTATGACCAATATGATGCTGTTTCTGTCGCACTGGCTGGCCCCGGTGAGCTATCAGCATGGCGTGTATATGGATATCTACGGTCTGGGCGTGCTGATCACCGGTGCCAGCGGCATCGGCAAGAGCGAAATCGGCCTGGAACTGATTTCGCGCGGCCACCGCCTGATCGCTGACGACATGGTCGAGTTCTCGCGCCCGAGCCCCAATGTGCTGGTCGGCGAGAGTCCGGATACGTTGCGCTATCATATGGAGATCCGGGGTCTCGGCATCCTGAATATCCGCGACCTGTACGGCGCGGCAGCGATTACCGATACCAAGCGCCTGCGCCTGATCGTCGAGCTGGTGCCGTGGGATCATATCGCGGCCGAGGACCGGGTTCTGGGCGAGGAGAGCGAGATGGAGATTCACGGCGTCAGCATTCCTCGCGTGCCGGTACCGATCCGCTCGGGGCGTTCGCTGGCCGTGCTGATCGAGGTGGCGACGCGCAACCAGCTGCTCAAGGAGCGTGGCATCGACAGCGGTCAGGAATTCGTCGATGCGTTGCAAAAGCGCATTGAGCAGGGAGGCTGAACGACGGTGCTGCTGATCAGTGGACTGTCCGGGGCAGGCAAGAGCACGGTGCTGCATGCGCTGGAAGACGCGGGCTTTTTCTGTACCGATAATCTGCCGCTGGATCTGTTGCACGACTGGGCAGGTCAGATGCGCGCCCGACGTCAGCCGGCGGCGGTATGCATCGACGTACGCAGCGCGGCCAGCGCCGATGACCTTCATCAGGCCGTCGAGGCCGCGATGGTTTCTGGCCAGGACTGGCGGCTGCTGTTCGTCGAGGCATCGGATGCGGTGTTGCTGCGCCGCTTTTCCACGTTGCGCCGCCGTCATCCGCTGGCGCACGGAGAGGACCTGATGCAGACGATCCGGCGCGAACGGGAGCTGATGAATCCGCTCCGGGAAATGGCCGATATGGTGCTCGACAGCAGCATGCTCAATCCCTACGAACTTGCTGAGCAGGTCGAGCTGTTCCAGCGTCATCAGGGGTCGGATGCGGCGCGCGAGTTACACTACACGCTGATGTCGTTCAGCTACAGGCATGGCATACCGCCGGATGCGGACATGGTGGTCGATGTCCGGTTTCTGCCCAATCCGCATTATCAGGCCGAACTGGCGCCGCTGACCGGCCGCGATGCGCCGGTGCGGGATTTTCTGGCCTGCCGTTCCGAGGTCTGCGAGTTCGAGCGGTTGCTGCGCGACTGGCTGAGCTTTGCCGCGCCGCTGATGCGCAAGGAGAAAAAGAAATATTGCACGCTTGCCTTCGGTTGCAGCGGCGGTCGCCACCGGTCAGTTTATCTGGCCGAACGACTGGCGGTCTGGCTGGTCGACGAAGGGCTGGCCGCGCCGCTGGTCCGTCATCGCGAACTGGGTCTGTTGCTGGATGCGGCGGAGGCGCGTTCATGATCGGCATTGTCCTGATTGGGCATAACCGCATCGCCAGCGAGATGCAGGCCGCCGTCGAGCATGTGGTTGGTGAGCAGCCGCTGATGAAGGCGGTGGATGTCGGCGGCGATACCGAGCCGGAGGAAGTGGTGGCCGGATTGCAGGCCGTGATCCGTGCCTGCGATGTCGGCCACGGCGTGTTGCTGCTGGCCGACATGTTCGGCGGCACGCCGTGCAATATCGCGATGGGCTGTTTCGAGGCCGGTCGCGTCGAGGTGATTTCCGGCTTCAATCTGCCCTTGCTGATCAAGGCGGCGACGCTGCGCGGCGAGGAGCGTGATCTGTTGCGCCTGGCCGAGAGGGTGCTGCAGTCCGGGCGCCAGTACATGTGCCTGGCCTCGCATGTCGTATCGGGCGGGGCTCCGTGCCGGCCGGCCGACGAGGATCGTTCCGATGCCTGAGCGGCGGCTGTATATCCGCAACAAGCTGGGATTGCATGCGCGGGCCTCGGCGAAGCTCGCCTCGGAAGCGGCGCGTTTCGCGGCCGATATCTCGCTGGCCAAGGGGGATATCGAGGTCAATGCCAAAAGCATCATGGGCATCATGATGCTGGCCGCGGCCAGGGGTACGGAGCTGATCCTGCGCGCCAAGGGTCCCGACGCCGAGGCGGCGCTGGACGCGATTGAGGCGCTGGTCGAAGGGCGTTTCGGGGAGGATGCGTGAGACGCCGGCGTGATGCCGGCTTCGATATGCGACCGCGTCGCGACGGCCGGGCGGTGGCCGCCAGCGCAGGCGTGATCATCGGCCGCGTTCGCAAACTGGCCAGCAATCACCTGAATGTGCCGCGCCACGAGGTGGTGGCCTCCGAGTGTCATCGCGAGGTCGCGCGCCTGCTTCGGGCCGTGGAGGCGGCCGTGGCGGAGATCGATGTCGAGCGGGCCCACCTGCGGCAAAGCAACAATCACGATTCGCTGAGCATTCTTGACGCGCACCGGATGCTGCTGGCCGATCCCGCGATGATGGACAACGCCCGCAGTCGCATCCTGGATGCCTGCATCAATGCCGAGTGGGCGCTGCGGCAGGAGATGGACGCGGTCAAGGCGGTCTTCGATGCGATGGAGGATGAATATCTGCGCCAGCGCCGCGAGGATGTCGAGCAGGCCGGCAAACGGATTTTGCGTCATCTGATGAGCGAACATGCGCCGCACGGCGCGCATGCCGCGGACGAGCCGGTGATTTATGTCGGCGACGATTTTTCGCCTCCTGATGTCGTGTCGCTGTGGCGGCGCGGCGTGGCCGGGCTGATCGCCGAGCAGGGCGGCGCCGATGCACACAATATCATCATCGCTCGCGGCGTCGGTCTGCCGGCGCTGGTCGGGGCGGCGGGCATTCTCGATGATGTCGAGGACGGAGACACGGTCATCCTCGACGCCGAACAGCGCCGCTGGGTGCTGAATCCGGCAGATGAGGAGATGCAGTCCTATGACAGATTCATCATGGCCATGGAGCATCTGCGCGACAGTCTGCAGGATTTCGCCAACCGGCCGTCGCTGAGCGGCGACGGTCATCCGCTGCCGCTGATGGCCAATATCGAGTTCCCCGAGGAGCTGGAAACGGCCGACGAGATCGGCATTGACGGCGTCGGCCTGTACCGCACCGAATTCCTGTTCATGGAGGCCATCGAGCTGCCCGACGAGGAAGAGCAGTATCGCCAGTACCGGCGGTTGCTGGAGCGCATGCAGGGCAAGCCGGTGACGATGCGGCTGCTCGATATCGGCGGAGACAAGCTGGGCCTGTACCGGGGCATCCTCGGCCGCGATTTCGGTGGCAGCAATCCGGCCATGGGGTTGCGCGGCGTACGCCTGCTGCTCAGTCGCCCGCAATGGCTGAAAACCCAGTTGCGGGCGATGTTGCGGGCCGCGGGCGACGGGCCTCTGAATATCCTGATTCCGATGGTGACCTGCGTTTACGAGGTCGAGCAGGTACGGGACCTGGTCGAGCACTGCCGGCGAGAACTGGGGCTCGGTGACGGCGTGGCCGTGGGCACGATGATGGAGGTACCGGCGGCGGTGCTGATCGCGGACGAACTGGCCGGGGTCAGCGATTTCTTTTCCATCGGCACCAACGATCTGATGCAGTACACGCTGGCCGCCGACCGTACCGACGAGGATGTCGCCAGTCTGTATGCATCCGGGCATCCGGCCGTCGAGACGCTGATGCGGATGGTCGTCCGGGCGGCCGGAAAGGCCGGCATACCGGTGTCCGTCTGCGGGGAACTGGCCGGTCAGCCGGAATGGACCGAGACCTTTTTGCGCATGGGCGTCGATGCGCTGTCGATGAGTCTGAACCGGATTCTGCTGATCCGCCGTCAGCTCGGCCGTTCGACGCGGGGCGACTGAATTTCGGTCAGGGGGAGGGGATATGCCGGTAAGGAATCATTTCTCGTGCCATCAGCCGGTGCCTGCTGGAAATGGCAACCATCTTTCCTCCCGGTTCCGGGGGTTTTGGGCCTGATTTGGCGTTTTCCCGTCATCCGGGCAGACCTGTCCTGCCAACACCATGCTTCGGCTTCGCATCAGGTTGGCGAATCCGAGCAACAGATACAGCCGGTTCATGTTCTTGCGGATGCCACGGTAACGCACCTTCCGATACCCGAAGATTGCTTTGACCCAGTAAAACGGGTGCTCCACCCTGGCCCTGACCGACGCCTTGGCCTTCTCCGCATCCAACGCTTCGCTGCCAGCCTCCATGGCTCTGCGCTTGCCAGGGCGAACAGCAATACGCCACTCCACATCAGGGCGGAGAAGCCGCAGGCCGCACAGCCTGAAAATGGAGATGAAAGCGTCTGGCTCTTTGCCGTATTCGCCGTGCTGCTGGTCGGCGCGGGAGCATTCTTCATCCGTCGGCGAGGGGAAGCCGGATCGTGACCAGCGCCTACCGCAATCCCGAGCGGAACGAGGCTGTCGGGGGCGCTTCCGCGAGCAGGCATATGCTTGGGCGGGCGCTGGATGTGGTCTCACCGGGGCGGTAACCTGATCTGTAGCCTGTCAGTCGTCGATCCAGCCCTGCAGGGTTTCGACGATCATCTTCGCCTGTTTGGCGTTGGTGATGTTGAACTTGGAGCGGGGGACGTATTCGCCGTTGCGCTTCTGGTAGCGGCGGATTGTGAACTTGTCCTCGCCGTAGGATTCGGTTTTGAAGTCCCAGTTCTGGTAGCGGAACATGATCGTCGTCCAGGCGCCCTTGCTGAGAATGACCTTGTCCAGCTGCCTGGTGGTCTTGATGCCGCCTTCCTCGAAATCGATACTCAGGTCGTCTGCTGTCATATGCGCTCCTTCAGCCGGTATCTTCCCGGCGCGGCACGGTAGCCTGTTCCGCGTCGTCAATCCAGCCCCTGCGGAGATGCGTTGTCGCATGGACTGCCGTCCTTGCGGGTAAACAGCCAGCGTCCGTCCCGGCGGCGAACGGCGAGATCGTCGAACGGGTATTCGACGATATCATTCCGGCTGCGGTCGCCGATCTCGATGAACAGGACGGGTTTCTCCGAGCGGTTGACGAGGCGGTGCGCGATGCCGGTGCCTGCCGGCAGGCCGATGCAGTCGTCGGCTTGCATCGGATACGGTCGTTCGTCGAGCATCAGCACGGCCTCGCCCTCGACGATATAGACGAATTCATCCTGGGCGCTGTGGTGGTGGGCCAGCGACGAGGATGCGCCCGGTTTCAGGCAGGTCAGGTTGACGCCGAAATTCCACAACCCGAAGAAGTCGCCGAGCTTGCGCTTGCTGCGTCCGGCGACCCGGGCGGCGTAGGGTTCGGGATAGGCTGTGCTGACGGCGGGTTCGGCGATCGAACCGGCGGCGACCGGCGGCTTCTGTGTCTTCATGGCGTTTCCTCCCGGCAGGCGTGTTCGATCATGCGCCGGTAATCGCTTTGCAGCATGTCGAACAGCGGATGCGGGCAGTATCGCAGCGGGCGACCGGAATCAGTTCGGCGCCGGTGCCGGTCAGGAAACAGGCCTCGGCGGTATATATGTCGTAGGGTGCCAGCGACTGTTCATGTACGTCGACGCCGGCCCTGCCGGCCAGTTCGATTATCGCCGCGCGTATGATGCCGGCCAGCGCGCCGTCCGAAACCGGCGGCGTGAGCAGCGAGTTGCCCTGAACGATAAAAACATTGTCGGCCCTGCCCTCGGCGACATGGCCCTGGCTGTTGAGCATCAGCGCTTCGTCAGCCCCTGCCCGGTTCGCTTCGATACGTGCCAGGATATGGTTCAGATAGTTCAGGCTTTTGA
>JAJRVH010000255.1 GCA_021545625.1 Zetaproteobacteria bacterium | reverse complement strand
GGATATTCCGGAAACGGCCCGGGAGGCCGTGACGCAGATGCTCGGCGGCGTGGATCGCATCCGCGATCGCATCGACGCCTTTCTGCAGGTCGGGCCGCGTGCGGCCGTGAAGATGGAGCCGACCAATATTCACGCGCTGATTCAGGATGTGATCTGTTATCGGGATGGCATTCGGGTTGAGCGGGTCTTCGACCCCAGTCTGCCGGAAACCCTGCTGCATGCCTCGCGTTTCCGTCAGGCACTGGAAAATCTGTGGCAGAATGCACTGGAGGCGGCCGACTCCTATATCGAGTGGCAGACGCGCATGGCGCCGCTGGTGCATCTGCCGGAGCATCAGGGAAAGGTGATCGAGGTGCGCATTACCAACGACGGGAAGACCGTGCCCGAGCATATGCGCGAACAGCTGTTCGAGCCCTATGTCACCGGCAAGGAGCGGGGCAGCGGCCTGGGCCTGGCGCTGGTCGAACGGGTGATGATTGAGCACGGCGGTCGCGTCAGCGCGCATTTCGAGCGGGGCCGGACCAGTATGGTGCTGCATGTGCCGGTGCTGGAAAAGGAGAAGGAGGCATGATGCGGGCACTGGTTATCGACGACGACGAAGGAATCCGCTGGGTTCTGGACAAGGTGCTGCGCGAGGAGGGGCTGGAGGTCTGTCAGGCCGGAAGCCTGGCCGAGGCCCGCAGCGCGCTGGCCGAACAGGAGTTCAGTATTGCCTTTCTCGATGTTTATCTGCCCGACGGCAACGGCATGGAGATGCTGGAGGCCGGCGAATTTCCGATGCCGGTCGTGATCCTGACGGCCGAAACGACGTTCGGGCATGCGGCTCAGGCCTACCGGATCGGCGCGATGGAGTATCTGCCCAAGCCGTTCGATCTGGATGAGGTGCGCAGTCTGCTGCAGCGCGTGCGTCCGTCCGAGCCTGTCGCAAGGGAGAGCGGCGGCGTTCAGGAAGGCCAGATCATCGGCCGTAGCCCGGCCATGCAGCAGCTGTTCCGCACGCTGGGACGGGTGGCGGCATCGGATCTGACGGTGCTGATCACCGGTGAGTCGGGTACCGGCAAGGAGCTGGTCGCCCGGGCGTTGCACGAGCGTAGCCAGCGGGCCGGCAAGCCGTTCGTGGCCATCAATACGGCCGCCATTCCTTCCGAGCTGCTGGAGTCCGAACTGTTCGGCCATGAGAAAGGCGCCTTCACCGGTGCCGACCGGAGTCGCGCCGGTCGCTTCGAGCAGGCGGACGGCGGCACGCTGTTTCTGGACGAAATCGGTGATATGCCGGCCTCGCTACAGGCCAAGCTACTGCGCGTGCTCGAGGAGGGGCGAGTGCAGCGCGTTGGCAGCAGCCAGTCGCGGGCGGTCGATGTGCGCCTGCTGGCCGCAACCCATCAGAATCTGCCGGGCAAGATCGCCAAGGGCGAGTTCCGCGAGGATCTTTTTTACCGTCTGAACGTGATTCCGGTGCATATTCCGCCGCTGCGGGAACGGCGCGACGATATCCGCGAACTGGCCAATCATCTGCTGGACGAGGCGGCCGAGGAACTCGATATGAATGCCCCCATCCTGCTCGATGATGCGGCGGAGTTGCTGGCCCGGCACGACTGGCCCGGCAATGTGCGCGAGCTGAAGAACGTGATGCGACGGCTGGCCGTGTTGACGCCCGGGGCGAGCATCACGCTGTCGGATGTGGCGCTGGCGCTGGGCAATCCGGAAAACACCACCGGCGAGGAAGAGACGCTGTCGCAGGCCGTGACGCGCTGTACGCGTCAGTATCTGCACCAGCTGGGCTATGCCGAGGCGCGCGATCTGTACCGGCATATGCTGGAGCAGGCGGAGCCGCCGCTGCTGATGCTGGCCATGGAGCGCTGTCAGGGCAATCAGCTGAAGGTGGCCGAGATGCTTGGTCTGAATCGCAATACCGTGCGCAAGATGCTGCGCAAGTACAACATCGATCCGACCTATTTCAAGGGTTGACGGACGCGCGCTGCCGTTCCAGGAAATCGAGCAGCCGTTCCGCATTGTCGGTCAGCATCGCATAGGCCTGTTCGAAGCCGTCGGGGCCTCCGTAATACGGGTCCGGAACGTCGGCGTCGCCCCCCTCGAACTGGCGCATCAGCAGCACCCGTTCGGAAGGCGCGCCCATATGCAGCAGCTCCTGCCGGTTTGCCCGGTCCATTGCGACGAACCAGTGCCAGTCTCCGATCCCGTCAGCGGTGATTTGCCGGGCGCGGTGGGCTTCCAGATCAAGGCCGTGGCGGCGGGCCGTGGCGGCCGATCTGGGATCGGCGGGACCGCCGACGTGCCAGTCGCCGGTGCCGGCCGAAGCGAAATGATAGCGGCCGTCCAGCCCGCGTTGCCCTGAAAGGTGTCGGACGATGACCTCGGCCAGCGGCGAACGGCAGATGTTGCCAAGGCATACGAACAGGATGCGGACGGGTTCAGACATGGCGATTCCTCTCGGCCTGGGATGGTTGCAGATAGAGTGGCTCGGGATAGCGCGGCGGCGCTGAAGACGGCAGTCCATGCCGGAGCATGTTACGCGTGCAGGCTGCCAGTGCCTCGCTGCGGTTGCGCGCAAATGGCAGCCGCCGCCAGCCGGGTAGTTCAGCGGGAATGTCACTGTACGACAGATAGATATGCGGTGGCATAGCCTGCACCTGCGACCAGTTCAGGCATGCGTCGGCCTGCTGTGCCTCGCCTGCCTGATACAGGCCAATGAATGCTTCACCGGCGCGCGCATCTTCCAGTACGGCCACGGTATCGTCACAGTCGGCCTGAGCGGCGGTGACTGCCAGCGAGGACAGATGCAGCACCGGCGTTTTCAGGTCGCTGTTCAGGCCGGCGATTGTGGCCGCGCCGATACGCAGCCCGGTGAAGGAGCCGGGGCCGCGCCCGAATACAAAGATCTCGATATCCCGCCAGCCAAGACCTGCCCGTCGTATCAGCGCGTCCAGCCGCAACGCAAGGTCGCCCGATCCGGGGCGGGCGTCTTCATCGGATATCAGCAGGCAGTCATCCCCTGCAAGCAGGCAGGCGGCTGTGCGTCCACAGGCGGTATCCAGTGCCAGAATATTGTCCGGCATGTTAAAGGATCGGTTTCACGGCCTTGCGCAATGCTTCGCCGTATACGGGGTGTTGCAGCCCCAGAACGGCATTGGCAAGCAGGAAGCCTCC
>JAJRVH010000254.1 GCA_021545625.1 Zetaproteobacteria bacterium | reverse complement strand
TCCTTGAGGCGGGTCAGCCGGTGCAGCCATTCTCGGCGCAGCGCGTGCGCCTCCTCGCCGCCCCAGTCGGGCGAACGCAGCGGCTCTTCCAGCGCCTCGATCGGCAGCAGGTGCAGGCAGGCCTGGCTGGCCTTCAGGCAGCGGGACAGCGGCAGTTTCAGTGCGGTGGAGAGATGCACGGCGCTGGCCGCATGGGCCAGCTCGGGCATGGCTGCCAGATGGGCCGCGTCTTCGGCGGGCAGTCCGGTCTGGGACAGGGTTTTCAGCAACGACAGATAGCGACTGCTTTCCATGCCGCCGATGCCGCGGGCAGCGAGCGATTTCCGGAAGCGGCGCAGCCCCTTCCTTTTTTCGGCGATCCATGCGTTGCTCAGGTCCCTGATATGGCACAGGCGCAGCAGCTCTTCGGCAAAGCGCATCAGGTTTTCCTGCAGCGAACGGTGCATGCGCGCGGCGATATCGATGTCGTCCACCTTTTCCCAGACCGACTGCCTGAGCCCGACCGCATCAAGCACGGTTTCGGCGATCAGCAGCGCCTCGACGATATCGGAAATACAGTGCTCCAGCAGGCTCTGCAGATGATGCACGGCCCCCAGTCCCATGTGATTGACCACGTGGTTGGCCGCCTGCGTATAAATGATTTCGTCGGCCAGAGGGTGATCAGGGAAGTATTGCCGGTAGCGGCGTTTCAGCTGTGGAGGAAAATAGTCGTCCAGCAGGCTGCGGGCGAAGGTCGAAAGCGTTTCGAAGCCTTCCCTGTCCAGTTCGGCGTGGATGCGGTTCTTTTCCTGTCCGGTCAGGATCGACAGCTGCGGCCGCAGCCCGAGCAGCCTGTCATCGTCGATATCCGGCGCTACAGCCTCGTCCAGCCAGCCCTGTTCCTTCAGCGTGTCGCGCAGGCGCTGCAGCCGCGGCGGGTGTTCGGCGCTGTCGATTTCGGCCAGCGTCAGCACGCGCGACTGCAGCTCGTTGTTGCGCAGGCATTGTTCGGTGACCGCATCGGTCAGTCTTTTGAGGATGCGGTTGCGCTGGCCGGGCGTCGGACTGTGTTCGCCCAGCGACGTGAACAGGATTTTCAGATTGACCTCGTGGTCGGACATGTCGACGCCGGCCGAGTTGTCCATCGCATCGGTGTTGATGATGCCGCCAAGCGAGGAGAACTCGATGCGAGCCTTCTGCGTGAAGCCCAGGTTGCCACCCTCGCATACGATGCGGCAGCGCAGGTCGGCCGCATTGATGCGTACCGGGTTGTTGACCGGGTCGCGTACCTCGGCGTGGGTTTCGTTGCTTGCCTTGACATAGGTGCCGATGCCGCCGTTATAGAGCAGGTCGACCGGGGCGGCGAGGATGGCGCGGATCAGCGCTTCGCCGGACAGCGACGCGGCCTCGATGTCCAGGGTCCGGCGCACCGCATCGGAGATCGGAATGCTTTTGGCCGTGCGGGCGAAGATGCCGCCGCCCTCGCTGATGAGCGTCGTGTCGTAGGCGTCCCAGCCGGCAACCGCGGCGAACAGGCGCTGGCGTTCGCCGAATGCCTTTTCCGTATCCGGTTCCGGGTCGAGAAAGATATGCCGGTGATTGAAGGCGGCCAGCAGACGCAGGTTCGGATTGAGCAGCATGCCGTTGCCGAATACGTCGCCGGCCATGTCGCCGATGCCGACGCAGCTGATGTCGTCCCGGTAGGCATTGCGGCCCAGTCGGGCGAAATGGTGCGCGGCGCAGACCCAGGCGCCGCGCGCGGTGATGCCGACCTGCTTGTGGTCGTAGCCGTGCCTGCCGCCGCTGGCGAACGCATCGTCGAGCCAGAAGCCGGCCAGCCGGGCTTCCTCGTTGGCGTCGTCGGAAAAGCGGGCCGTCCCCTTGTCGGCCGCGACCACCAGATAGGGGTCGTTCATATCGTCTTCGGGGATGCGGATGCCGTCCGGCGGCAGGGCCTGCCCGTGGATCAGGTTGTCGGTCATTTCCAGCAGCGTACGGACATAGGTACGGTACTGTGTCAGCACGAAGGCCGGTCCCTTGACCGGGCTTGTCGCCTCATTGCGTACGACGAAGCCGCCCTTGGCACCGGTCGGGATAATCTGGCCGTTCTTGATCGTCTGCGTGCTCATCAGTTCCAGCACCTCGGTGCGGAAATCGGCGGGGCGGTCGGAGAAACGCAGGCCGCCGCGGGCGATCGGTCCGGCACGCAGATGGACGCCCTCGACATGGATGCCGTGCATGAAGATTTCGCGGTAGGGCCGCGGATGCGGCGCGAAGCTGAGCTTGGACGGGTCGATCTTGATGGCCAGCGGACTGCCGGGTCGGCGAACAAAGGCATTGCTGCGCAGGCTGGCCTCGGCCAGTTCCGCCAGGGCCCGGAACCAGCGGTCGTCGGTCAGTGTTTCGATTTGTTGCATGGCCTGTCTGAATGCATGCCGGGCATCGGCCAGATAGCTGCCGGGCATGCCGAGCAGGTGATGGGCGGCGAACAGGCGCAGCAGGCTGGCGCTGACCTTCGGATGGCGTTTCATCATGTCCGACAGCGGCAGCAGGGCCGCATCGGGCAACAGCTGGATCAGATGGTTGCGCAGCGTGATCAGCACGGCGATCTCGTTGATGTCGAGCCGGGCCCTGATCAGCAGCGCATTGAGCGGATCGTGATCGGCCTCCTGATTCAGGACCATGGCCAGTGCCCGTCGCAGCCGTTGCCGGTCCTCGTCGTTCAGCGGCCCGGGCGTGGAGCAGGTCAGCGTGCTGATATAGATACACCGGCATGACTGGCAGGGGCCGTCCTCATCGACGCGTCCGAAAGGCAGCAGCCAGTCCTGCAGCGGCTCGAGGCCGAAGGCGCGCAGTGTGTCCACCAGCCGGCCCAGCGAGGGCTGTTCGAGCGAATAGATATGGATATCGATCTTTTCGTCCCGCGGATGGATGCGCACCCTGAGCCTGCCACTTTCATGCACCTGTTGGCGCATTTCCAGGTCGCGGGCGAACTGGGCGGGAGGGAACAGGTCCTGATACAGCGGCGGCAGCGCCTCGAGCTCCTGCAGGGCCTCGGGAATGTTCAGCGTATCGGCGTGGTGCAGTACATCGGCCTTGGCAAGATCCTTCCAGAATATGATGCTGTGCTGGACCAGCCGGTTGAGCAGTTCGACGTCAATGCCGTCTGCGGGACTGGCGATGGCGATCAGGATGATGCGATGGGTGCCGACGCCGAAAGATTCGTGCCCGTGGATTTCGACATCGCGGGCGGCGATGGTCTGCAGCATGCGCTGCATGACCTTCTGCCCGAAGCGGTCGGTGGAGATCGAAATCAGCAGCGTGTCCATATTACCTTCCCGGCACGGCAGCCAGCTGGCGACGGACTGCTTCGGGTCGGAAATGTCGATGATGCTTTTCAGTGGCTCCAGCCACAGCGACGGATCGGTGGAAAGCAGGATGCGGTTGGGCAGACGGTCGAACAGCGTGCGCAGTTCGCGGCGATAGAAGGCCGAATGCTGCAGCAGCGGGTCCGATGCCAGCTGTTTCCAGTAGCCGGACAATACCGGCAGATGGCTGGTGTTGGCATAACGGGCGCTGCGCGAAAAATGGCCGATGATGATGGCCTGATCGAGCGTGCCGCCGGCCGTACGCCAGCAGATGCGAACGACTTCGATGCTGGCGGCGCTGTACAGATAATGCTGGCTGGCCGTCAGACTCAGCCAGGTCAGCCCCGGCCCCGACGGCGGCGGGCAGGCGGCGATTTCGTCGGCCAGATGCGGAACGATGCGGTTGAACACGCGCCGTCGGCTCGAAAGCCCCAGTCGTTTTTTGCCGCTTTCGATGCCGAAATACAGATAGCGGTTGTCGTTCATCCATTCCAGCAATGCGGCCGCATCGGGGTCGTCGCCGATCAGGCGCGCGCTGCATTTGGCGACAAGCCTGCGCATCGGCATAAAATCGCGCACGGACAGGTCCACTGCTTCGAGGATGGCCTGAATATCCCGATGCAGGGGTTGCCGTTTGGGCGTCAGCGTGGCCGAGATATGCAGGGCGATGAACATGAAATTGTCGTCGTCGTTGGTATCCGGTTCCTGCAGTTCCAGATTGCAGAAGCTTTCGTCGCAGCTCATGCGCGCCACCATCGTCTGCTGGCCGATGGGCTGGATATTGTTGCGCACCAGATAGCCCTTGATGGCATCCAGATAGAAAGCCTGATCCGGGCAGCGTATGGTGATGACGTGGCGGTGAAGATTGCCGTGACTGAGCGTGCGCGAGCGCATGGCCACGCGACCGCTGCCGGCGACGGGCAGCAGGGCGAGAAAATCGTGAACCATGGCGGCCATCAGACGGGGAGGCAGGACATCGAGCCGGTGCTGGATGCGCGCCTGATCAAGGAGTCTGATCAGCTGTGGCCTCAGGTATCGCATGCCTGGATTGTAGGCATGCGGCGGGCCGGATGTCGACAGTTGCATGTCCGTGGCGGTTTGACGCCCGCAGCCGCTTGCGCTTACATGACGATATGGACGACAGTGTTCGGGGACACCGGCAGCGCCTGCGTCAGCGCTTTGCCCGTTCGGGCATGGACGGTTTCCATGACTACGAAGTGCTGGAGCTGTTGCTGACCTATGCGCTGCCGCGCGTGGACGTCAAGCCGGTCGCCAAACGCCTGCTGGCCGTATTCGGGACGCTGGCCGGCGTGTTCGATGCCAGTGCCGCGGAACTCGCCCAGATCGAGGGCATGGGCGAGAAGGGCGCGGTGTTCCTGACGCTGGTTCGGCAGGTCGAAATCCGATATCTGGCTTCCGATCTTCCCGGCCGCAGGGTGTTCGACCGGCCGGACCGGGTCCGGGATCATTTGCGGCTGCTGGTTCAGGGGCGCGGCATGGAATGTTTTGGTGCCATTTTCGCCGACCAGCAGCACCGTCACCTGGCGACCCAGATCATGTTCGAGGGCACCGTCGATCGCACGGCCGTGTACCCGCGCAACCTGGTCAAGCGGGCGCTGGAGCTCGATGCCAAGGCCCTGATCCTGTTCCACAATCATCCGGGGGGAGCTGCGCGCGCCAGCCGCGAGGATATCGATCTGACGCATCGCATCGCCGAAGCCTGCCTGCCGCTGGATATCAAGGTGCT
>JAJRVH010000253.1 GCA_021545625.1 Zetaproteobacteria bacterium | reverse complement strand
TTTGAGACGCGCTCGACCAAGGGCGATATCCATGTGGAAATTTGCTCTTCCTGCCATCCGTTCTACACCGGCAAGCAGAAGATCATGGATACCGAGGGTCGCGTGGAGCGTTTCTACAAGAAATACGGCAAGCCTGCGAAGGCTGCCTGAGGCAGATTGGAGTTTTAGATGTACGCTGTTATTAAAACCGGCGGCAAGCAGTACCGCGTGCAGGAAGGCGACGTATTGCGTGTCGAGAAACTGGATGCCGAAGCAGGCAAGAAGGTCACCTTTGATCAGGTGCTGATGCTGGGCGAGGGCGATGCGATCAAGGTGGGCGCCGATGCGGCCAGGGCCAAGGTGACTGCCGTGGTCATGGAACAGGGGCGCGGCCAGAAGATCGTCGTGTTCAAGAAACGCCGGCGCAAGAACTATCGCCTGACCCGGGGGCACCGTCAGAGCTACACTTCGGTGCGTATCGAAAAAATCAGCAAGCCCCGTGCAGCCGCCAAGAAGGCAGCTGCCGCGGCCGAAAAGGAGTAAACCATGGCACATAAAAAGGCAGGTGGTTCCAGTCGTAACGGACGCGACTCCAATTCCAAGCGTCTCGGCGTCAAGAAGTATGGCGGCGAGAGCGTGATTGCCGGCAACATCCTCGTGCGCCAGCGCGGCACCAAGATTCGCCCGGGTGACAACGTGGGTTGCGGCAAGGACCACACCCTGTTCGCGCTGATCGATGGCAAGGTCGAATACTACAAGAGCGCAGGCCGCACGACGGTTCGTGTATCGGCCTGATATCGGCCGGCTTTGATGTTCGGAGGGGTGCGCTGGTCGCACCCCTTTTTCGTTTGGCTACACGGAAGCCCGCTGTCGCGGGGTTCCGAAATTTACGGGTACATGGTCTAATACAGCATGCGGTTTATCGATGAAGTAAAACTCGAGGTCCGGGCAGGCAATGGTGGCGCCGGCTGCGTGTCGTTTCGGCGGGAGAAGTATATTCCCAAAGGCGGCCCGGACGGCGGCGATGGCGGTCGCGGCGGCCATGTGATCTTCGTCGCCTCCACTCGCAAGAACACCCTGCAGGAACTGTACCTGCGCAAGCGCCTGATCGCCAGGAACGGTCAACCCGGCATGGGCTCGGATTGCCACGGCAGAAACGGCGAGGATATCGTCGTCGAGGTGCCGGTCGGCACGCTGGTCAAGGACGAGGACGGCCATACGCTGGCCGATCTTTCGCATGAGGGGCAGCGCTATGTGCTGGCGCGCGGCGGCGCCGGGGGGCTCGGCAACGCCCGTTTTGCCACCAGCACCAATCGCGCGCCACGCTACGCGCAGCCAGGCGAAGAGGGTGAGCAGGCGATACGCAGGCTTGAACTGAAGCTGATGGCCGATGTCGGGCTGGTGGGGCTGCCCAATGCGGGCAAGTCGACGCTCCTGTCGCGCATCTCCAATGCCCGCCCCAAGATCGCCGATTATCCCTTCACGACGCTCAAGCCCAGGCTCGGACAGGTGTTCATGGATGACGGCGACGGATTCGTGGTGGCAGATATTCCCGGCCTGATCGAGGGGGCGCACGAAGGGCGGGGGCTTGGCGCCCGCTTCCTGCGTCATATCGAACGCACGGCTGTGCTGCTGCATCTGGTCGATGCCAGCTGCATGGACGGTCATACGGTCGCCGCGCAGGTGCGCGAGGTCGAGGCGGAGCTGAAGGGGTATGGTGACAGCGTCTGGCGAAAGCCGAGGTTGCTGGTGCTGAACAAGATGGATGCGCTGGACGATGAGGCGATGGCTGCCGCCCGTGCCGAGGCCAAGGGCTTCGGGTTGCCGGTGCTGTGTATTTCCGCTGTCAGCGGCGAAGGCGTCGCCGGTCTGCTGCGCCGGGTATATGCGCATGTGCTGGAGCAGCGGCAGGCCGCGGCGGAGGAAAAGCGCTTGGCAAGCCGGGAGCAGGCGGAGAGCGATGACGCGGGAGAGCGGACGTGATCCGCTCGCGCGAGGATATTCCCGCCGCGCGGCGCATGGTGATCAAGATCGGCAGCTCGCTGCTGGCCGACGCGCAGAGCGGTATTCGTCAGGACGTGGTCGATGATCTGGCCGATGTCGTGGCGGAACTGATGAGGCAGGGCAAGCAGGTGGCGATTGTAACCTCCGGCTCCGTGGCTCTCGGGCGCGTACGCCTGGGCTGGGTGGATCGGGAGCTGAGCGTGCACGAGAAGCAGGCGGCCGCGGCGATCGGTCAGCCGAAGCTGATGCGCGCCTATGGACGCGCCTTCGACCGGCACGGTCTGAGCGTGGCGCAGATGCTGCTGACCAAGGACGATCTCAGGCACCGGCGTCGTTATCTCAATGCCAGCAATACCAGCGAGACATTGTTTTCGGCCGGCGTCGTGCCGATTGTCAACGAGAACGACACGGTTGTGGTCGAGGAGATCAAGTTCGGAGACAACGACAGCCTCGGCGCGCTGGTCAGCCTGGTGATCGATGCGGATCTGCTGATCATGCTGACTGATGTGGCCGGCCTCTACGACCGCAATCCGGTGCTCGATGCCGGCGCCAGGCGCATCGGCATCGTCGAGTTGCTGGGCCGTGAACATCTGGCCATGGCCGGCGAATCGGGGTCGAGGTTCGGAACCGGCGGGATGATCAGCAAGCTGGAGGCGGCGCGCGTGGCCAGCAACGGTGGCGTCGTCTCGGCGATCATCAGCGGCCGCAAGCCGGACAGTCTGGAAAGGCTGCTGGCCGGCGAGGACGAGGGGACGCTGTTTCTCTGCGGCGAAGGGCGGCAGACGCGGCGCAGCCACTGGATCGCCGATATCCTGCAGGCAGCCGGCACATTGCATATCGATGCGGGTGCCGCGCGGGCGCTGCTCGAGCACGGCAGTTCACTGCTGCCGGTCGGTGTAACCGGCGTCGACGGTGTCTTCGACAAGGGCGAATGCGTTGCCGTCGAATGCGAGGGGCGCGTGCT
>JAJRVH010000252.1 GCA_021545625.1 Zetaproteobacteria bacterium | reverse complement strand
TGGATTCTTCCGCCATCCAGAGTGCAGCTATGTATATGATTGAGTCAAACTATTATGCACCAGGCAGTAACAGCCCCTGTTCGATCTCTTGTTCTTTTGTCATATCCAGCCGCATTCTTCTTCCGCCTCCTTCAGGTGGATCTCGATGTTGTCGAGCAAAACCAGCTCGCCTGTGGCTTCACCCACGCAGACGATCCATCTCCTCAAGTAAAACGCTCCCGGCGCGTCTTCCGACGCTTGCCCGCATATTCCGCCCCGGCAAAGCTCAACTGATCCATCAACACTGTCTCCCAACCACATCCCTGCCGATGATTATACCCGATGAGATCCATTGTTCAGAGGTGCCCTAGGGCCTGTTTACACTACGGACGGCGGAATCGCCTGGAGCTTCCAGATTTCGCGATTGTAGTCCTGCATCGTCCGGTCAGTCGAAAACTTGCCGGAGCAGGCCGTGTTCAGAATGCTCATGCGCAGCCATTGCTCCCTGTCCTGATAGGCGATGGCCGCCTGCTGGTGCGCATCAACGTAGGAGCGGAAATCGGCCGCCACCAGCCACGGATCGGTACGACTGCGGATCGCGGCGGTGATCGGCGCAAACAGCCCTGCCTCGAACTGGTTGAAATGCCCGCATTCCAGCAACTCCATCACCCGCTTCAGATCCCCGTCCGCATCGATGATCGCGTTCGGATCATAGGAAGCCCGTGCCGCCTCCACCTCGTCGGCAGTCAGCCCGAACAGGAAGAAGTTCTCGTCCCCGACCTCCTCGCGAATCTCGATATTGGCACCATCGAGCGTGCCGATGGTCAGCGCGCCATTCATCATGAACTTCATATTGCCGGTGCCGCTGGCTTCCTTGCCGGCCGTCGAAATCTGCTCGGACAGATCGGCACCCGGACAGATCACCTCCATCGCCGAGACGCGGTAGTTCGGGAAGAACACGAGCTTCAGCCTGTCCCCGACGTCGGGATCATTGTTGATTACGTCGGCGACATTGTTAACCAGCTTGATGATCTGCTTGGCCATCCAGTAGCCGGGCGCCGCCTTGCCTCCGATCAACACACAGCGATTCGTCCAGTTCGCGGTATCGCCGCGCTTGATGCGGTCGTAGAGATGGATCACATGCAGCACATTGAGCAGCTGCCGCTTGTACTCGTGGATGCGCTTGACCTGGATATCGAACATCGCATCGGCATCGAACACGACGCCGCATTCCTTCCCGACCAGCGCCGCCAGCCGCTGCTTGTTTTCGAGCTTGCAAGCCGCCCAGCGCTCGCGGAAGGCCGCATCGTCAGCCAGCGGCGCCAGCTTCTTCAGCTGCGTCAGGTCGGTAATCCAGCCATCGCCGATATGTTCGCTGATCAGCGCCGACATCGGCTTGTTGCACCAGGCCATCCAGCGCCGCTGGGTCACGCCGTTGGTCTTGTTATTGAACTTCTCCGGCCACATCTCGTGGAAGTCGGAAAACAGGCCTGCCTTCAGCAAATCGGAATGCAGCTGCGCCACGCCGTTGACCGAAAAGGAACCGACCAGCGCCAGATAGGCCATGCGCACCTGCTGCACCGGCCCCTCCTCGATGATCGACATGCGGCGCTGACGATCGGTGTCGCCCGGCCAGCGGCGCGCCACCTCGGCCAGAAAACGGGCATTGATTTCGTAGATGATTTCGAGAATGCGCGGCAACAGGCGGCCAAACAGGTAGACCGGCCAGCGCTCCAGCGCCTCGGGCAGCAGGGTATGATTCGTATAGGCCATCGTGCGGCTGGTGATCGCCCATGCCTCGTCCCAGTCCAGATGGTAATCGTCGAGCAGGATACGCATCAGCTCGGCAACCGATACGGTCGGATGCGTATCGTTGAGCTGAAACACGTTCTTGTCGGCGAAACCGCTGAAGTCCTCGCCGTGCATCTCGACCCACTGGCGGATCACGTCCTTGATGCTGGCGCTGGCCAGGAAATACTGCTGACGCAGGCGAAGCTCCTTGCCGTTCTCGCTGGCATCATTCGGGTACAGCACCATCGAGATGTCCTCGGCCTCGTTCTTCGCAGCCACCGCCTCGGCATAATCGCCGGCATTGAAATCGCCCAGACTGAATTCATCGGTCGCCGCTGCCTTCCACAGGCGCAGGGTATTGACGGTACCGTTCCTGAAACCCGGAATCGGCGTATCGAACGGCACGGCCAGCACGTCGGTCGTATCGACCCAGCGTACGCGCATGAGGCCCTTTTCGTCGGCATAGTGCTCGACCCGGCCGCCGAACTGGATGGCCTGGGTATATTCCGGTCGTTCGATTTCCCAGATATTGCCGTCGCGCAGCCAGTGATCCGGCTCCTCGACCTGAAAGCCGTTGACGATCTTCTGACGGAACATGCCGTATTCATAGCGGATGCCATAGCCGGTGACCGGCAACTGCAGGGTCGCGCAACTGTCGATAAAACAGGCCGCCAGCCGGCCCAGACCGCCATTGCCGAGGCCCACATCCTTCTCCGCCTCGATTTTCTCCTCCAGACTCATGCCCAGGTCGTGCAGGGCCTGTTCGGTTTCGCCATCCAGGCCAAGATTCAGAATCGCATTGCCGAGCGCGCGTCCCATCAGGAATTCGAGCGACAAATAATAAGCGCGCTTGCCATCCTGCTCCTCGTAGGCGTCCTTGGTGTTCTTCCAGCCCTCCATCAGGTGGTCGCGGATCGTATAGGCCACGGCCTGATAACGGTAATGGTGCGAACGGCTGGCCGTATGCTGCCCCAGCGTGCGCAGATAATGGCGCTGAATGCCCTTGACCAGACCCGTTGCGGTCTTGTCCAGCGGTGGCACGTCGGTGATTTTTTTCTTCGGGGAAATAGCTTCGGACATCGGATCGATTACCTTGGGAACGGCTTGAATTTTGCCTCGCACCCTCATCAAATCATCATGGCAAGTCAATCGCCCGCGCAGAAAACACGCGCCTTGCGACAACAAGAAGGCCGGCATTCGCCGGCCTTTCCCGCACGCATCGCCGCGTCTAGAACAACTTGCCCATCCTCGGAAGCTCACCGACCAGCGGCCGCAGATAATCGAGCCATGCTCCGGTCACGTCGTTGCCGGATGGCGAGATATATTCGTCCTTCATCTCGGTCGCCTCACGCGCCACGCTGGCAAGCGGCGTAATGAAATAGTCACTGGCATAGGGCTGACCGGAAAGCCTGCGTATCGCCACCGACCCGTTGTCGCCGTTCTCCACGGCATGCCGGACGCCGAAAGCTCCGGACTCGCGCGCCTCGCGCGCATCGACGTCGGAGACAATGGTCGGAAAACTGCGCTGCAGATAACCGAAGGTATCCGCACGCACGCGCACCGACTCTCCCGCATAGGCCTCGCGTATGCGAGCGGCAAGAAAATCGCCCAGCGCACCGGTACCGGAAAGCTGTACATTGCCATGCGAATCCCTTTCGCCGGTCGCGGCAATCGGATTGCCGTCGGCATCGGCCACCCCTTCCGACACCGCAATCACGCAGCGCCCGCGCTGCTCGACGACCCGCTTCACGTCGGACTGAAAGGAGGCTACGTCGAAGGTACGCTCGGGCAGATAAATCAGATGCGGCCCGTCGCCCTCGTCCTGTCTGGCCAGCGCCGATGCGGCCGTCAGAAAGCCCGCATGACGCCCCATCACGACATTGACCTTGATACCCGGCAACGCGGCGTTGTCGCGATCATCGCCCATGAAGGCCAGCGCAACGAAACGGGCGGCCGAGGCAAAGCCCGGACAATGATCGGTCACCTTCAGGTCGTTATCGATCGTCTTCGGCAAATGCACGGTGCAAAAATCATAATCGGCCTCCCTAGCCATTTCGGCGATGATATGCGCGGTTTCAGCCGAATCGTTGCCACCAATGTAGAAGAAATAGCGCACATCATTCTTCCTGAACACATCGAACACGCGTTCGCATTCCTCCCTGCCCGGCTTCAGCCGCACCGAGCCGAGGCCTGCGGCCGGGGTTCTGGCCAGCAGCTCAAGCTCATCCACTCCCTGAGCCCCCAGATCGATAAAATCCTCCTTCATGATGCCGGCAATGCCATGTCGTGCCCCGAGAATGCCGGTAATGTCCGGATGCTTTCTCGCCTCCAGGACTGCCCCGACCAGCGACTGATTGATCACCGCGGTCGGCCCGCCCGACTGACCGATCACCATCTTGCCTTTCAATGCCATGATGCTCTCTCCCTGTTTTGAATGCTTGCTGAACCTGAGGGTATGATAACCGCAAACGGGCGACATCGCATCCCCGCAAAAAAACGCTAGCCTCGGCACTCCAAGACCATGCCATCGGAGGACCGCATGCCTGATCATGCAAGCCTGCTGAACGATATCAACGCCATCATTGAAAAGACCGGGCGCGATATCATCATGCCCGCCTTTCGGGACAGGATCGTTTCGACCAGCAAGGCGGACGGCTCGGTCGTCACCGAAACCGATACCGCCTGTCAGCGATTCATCGAACGGCAACTGGCCGCGCTCGCTCCGGATATCGCCTTTCTCGGCGAGGAAATGAACGAAAGCGAACAGCAGTCATGCCTGAACGACGGCGGTCGCTTCTGGTGTCTGGACCCGCTGGACGGCACGACCAACTTCGTGGCCGGCATACCGGTTTTCGCCACGTCGCTGGCCCTGATCGAGGACGGGCGCCCTGTTCTGTCCTGGATTCACGACCCCGTACGCAGGGAAAGCTTCACGGCCGTCGCCGGTCAGGGGGCGCGGCTTGACGGCCGCCCCATCCGGAGCGCTTGCGAAAAGGAACTTGCAACCAGCGTCGGCTATATCGATTACAAACGCCTGCGGCGCGATGCAATCGAGGCGCTGCTGCAACGGGGACTGTACCGCAGCCAGCGCAATCTCGGCACCTGCGCGCTGGAATGGGCATGGCTGGCGGCCGGCCGGGGACACTTCATCATCCACGGCGGCGAAAAACTGTGGGACTTTGCCGCCGGAAGCCTGATCGCAACGGAAGCTGGCTGCCGGGCCGGCGATTTTTCGGGGCATGCGCTTTTCCCCCGCCGCTCGCTGACTTCTCCGATCCTGGCAACATGCGGCGCGACGATCCAGAACAGGCTGCTGGAACAACTTGCCGGCCGATCACCATAAGGCGGCCTCAACCGGCCCTGCTTTTTGAACTCGCCAATTCGCCGCAAATCCTGTAGGGTGCGGCCTCGCAAAAAACCACACCACCAATTTTTCAAGCATTCCGGAGGGGAGAAACGCATGGGCAAAGTCAGCAACCTTAAAATCGATCTGGTCGAAGTCTGCGAGGCTGCGGCCCGGGCCTGCGCCCCGTTTGTCGGCTCCGGCCAGAAGGATGAAGGTGACGGCCTGGCCGTGGATGCCATGCGCGAACGCATCAACCAGGTGCGCATGAACGGCATGATCGTGATCGGCGAAGGCGCCAAGGATGAAGCGCCCGCCCTGTACGATGGCGAAAAGGTCGGTACCGGTGAAGGCATCGGTGTCGACATCGCCGTCGATCCGATCGAGGGAACGAACCTGTTCGCCAAGGACATGCCCGGCTCCATCGTAACGCTGGCGGCTGCTCCCGAAGGCACGATGTACCGCCCGGGTTCGTGCTTCTATATGGACAAGCAGGTCTATCCAAAGGCGGCGCGCGGCCGGATCGATGCCGAAGCCCCCGTGGCTGATCGCCTGAAGCAGCTGGCCAGGGCTCTGGGCAAGGAAGTGAGCGAGCTGAAGATCTTCATTCTCGACAAGCCCCGCCATCAGGAGCTGATGAAGGAAGTATATGCGGCCGGCGCCAAGATCCGCCTGGCCACCGACGGCGACGTTAACGGTGCCATTCAGGCTGTGCTGAACATGGGCAGCGACGCGCTGTTCGGCATCGGTGGCACGCCGGAAGGCATCGTTACCGCCTGCGCGGCGCGGGCCATGGGTGCGGAAATGTTCGGACGCATGGCTCCGCAAAAGGATTTCGAAATCGAGCTGTGCAAAAAGGAAGGTGTGGACACCAGGCGCATTATCGAGCGCGATGAGCTGGTCACCTCGGATGATTGCCTGTTCATCGCCACCGGTTTGACCAGCGGCGCCTATGTGCGCCATGTCAAGGTCGGTCACGACACGCACGGCAAGTTCATGACCACAGACACGGTCGTGCTCGACGGCGGCATCGGCAACATCCGCCGCGTCCAGACCACGCTGCATGTCTGATCGTGCCCGCCTCGCATATAAGTTTTTTTTATCAAGGGCATAACAAGGTCTGATTAGAATTTATACGTAAAATAAATAGGGTTCCTGAACCAATTCAAAGGGGATATGAATATGAGCAACAATCGCAGACATCTGGCCAACGCAGTACGCGTCCTGTCCATGGACGCCGTACAGAAAGCCAATTCCTGCCATCCGGGTGCTCCAATGGGCATGGCGGATATCGCCGAAGTCCTGTGGAACGACTACCTGAAGCATAACCCGACCAACACGGACTGGGCCGACCGCGACCGCTTCGTTCTGTCCAACGGGCATGGCTCGATGCTGATCTATTCTCTGCTCCATCTTTCCGGCTACGACCTGCCGATGGATGAGATCAAGCAGTTCCGTCAGCTGCATTCCCGCACGCCGGGCCACCCGGAATACGGCTACGCGCCGGGCGTTGAAACCACGACTGGTCCGCTGGGCCAGGGCATCACCAACGCGGTCGGCATGGCCATCGCTGAACGCATGCTGGCCGGCCAGTTCAACAAGCCGGGCCACGACATCGTTGATCACTACACCTATGTCTTCCACGGCGATGGCTGCCTGATGGAAGGGATCAGCCACGAGGCATGCTCGCTGGCAGGCACGCTGGGCCTGGGCAAGCTGATCATGTTCTGGGACGACAACGGCATCTCCATCGACGGCGAAGTCGAGGGCTGGTTCACCGACGATACGCCGGGTCGTTTCGAATCCTACGGCTGGCAGGTGATCCGCAACGTCGACGGTCACGATGCCGACGAAATCAAGGCCGCGATCGAAACTGCCAAGGCAAATAGCGACCAGCCGACGCTGATCTGCTGCAAGACCATCATCGGCTATGGCTCTCCGAACAAGGCCGGAAGCCATGACTGCCACGGCGCCGCGCTGGGCGAGGAAGAATGCCAGCTGGTGCGCGAGGAACTGGGCTGGGAGTACGAGCCGTTCGTGATTCCCGAAGACGTATATGCCGGCTGGGACGCCCGCGAAAAAGGAGCAGCCGCCGAAGCCGAATGGAACAAGCGTTTCGAAGCTTACCGCGCCGAATATCCCGAGCTGGCCGCCGAATTCGAGCGCCGCATCAAGGGCGAATTGCCGGAAGGTTTTGATGCTGCGGCCGAGGCATGGATCCATCAGCTGCGCGAGGAAAAGCCGGGCTGGGCGACCCGCGTCGCATCCGGCAAGACGATCGGCGCCTTTGCCGCGGCGCTGCCGGAACTTGTCGGCGGCTCCGCCGATCTGGCTCCGTCGAACAACACCAAATGGCCGGAAGCCGTCGCCTTTTCCAAGGACACTCCGGCGGGTAATTATCTGCACTACGGCGTGCGCGAGTTCGGCATGAGCCATATCATGAACGGCATGGCGCTGCATGGCGGCGTGATCCCGTTCGGCGGCACGTTCCTGATGTTCTCCGAATATGCCCGCAATGCCATCCGCATGTCCGCGCTGATGAAGGTCGGCACGATCTTTGTCTACACGCATGACTCCATCGGCCTGGGCGAGGATGGCCCGACGCATCAGCCGGTCGAACAGATCGCCACGCTGCGCATGATTCCGCGCATGAACACCTGGCGTCCGTGCGACGCGGTCGAAGCGGCCGTCGCATGGAAGGTTGCGGTCAAGCGCCGCAAGCTGCCGACCACGCTGGTCTTCACCCGCCAGGGCCTGCCCTGCAACGAATACACCGACGATCAGGTCGCCAATATTGAACGCGGCGGCTACATCCTGAGCGACTGCGAAGGCACGCCGGACGTGATCATCATCGCTACCGGCTCCGAGGTACAGCTGGCTCTGGCTGCCCAGAAAGAGCTGTCGGACAAGAAGGTGCGCGTCGTTTCAATGCCGTGCACCGAGGCATTCGATGCCCAGGACGAGGCGTACCGCGAATCGGTACTGCCGTCTTCCGTAACCGCGCGCGTCGCCGTCGAGGCCGGTGTCACCGGCTTCTGGGGCAAGTACGTTGGCCTGAACGGCAAGGTGATCGGTATCGATACCTTCGGCGAATCCGCCCCGGCCGCCGAGCTGTTCAAGCTGTTCGGCATCACGACCGAAGCCGTGGTCGAAGCCGTCAACGAAATTGCTTAACGAATTACAAATAATACAAAGGAGAAAAGTATGACGATTAAAGTTGGTATCAACGGATTTGGCCGTATCGGCCGCATGGCTTTCCGCGCCATCGCCAAGGACTTCACCGACATGGAAGTGGTCGGCATCAACGACCTGCTCGATCCCGAGTATCAGGCCTATATGCTGAAGTATGACTCCGTACATGGCCGTTTCGACGGCGATGTTTCCGTCGAGGGCGGCAATCTGGTTGTCGATGGCAAGACGATTCGCGTCACCGCCGAACGCGACCCGGCCAACCTGAAATGGGACGAGATCGATGTCGACGTTGTGCTCGAGTGCACCGGCTTTTTCCTGACCGAAGAAAGCTGCCAGGCCCATATCGCAGCCGGCGCCAAGAAGGTCGTCCAGTCCGCGCCATCCAAGGACGCCACGCCGATGTTCGTTTACGGCGTCAACCACGAGGAATACGCCGGCCAGGCAATCACCTCCGCCGCTTCCTGCACAACCAACTGCCTGGCTCCGCTGGCCAAGGTCATCAATGACAACTTCGGCATCAAGCGCGGCCTGATGACGACCGTGCATGCGGCCACGGCCACCCAGAAAACCGTGGACGGCCCGTCGATGAAGGACTGGCGCGGCGGCCGCGGCATCCTTGAGAACATTATCCCGTCCTCGACCGGTGCTGCCAAGGCTGTCGGCAAGGTCATCCCGTCGCTGAACGGCAAGCTGACCGGCATGGCCTTCCGCGTACCGACTTCGGACGTGTCCGTGGTCGACCTGACCGTCGAGCTGGAGAAGGAAACCTCCTACGACGATATCGTGGCGGCGGTCAAGAAGGCTTCCGAAACGCCGGGTATCGGCGATACGCTGGCCTTCACCGACGAAAAGGTCGTATCCACCGATTTCCGCGGCAACGGCTATTCGTCGATCTTCGACTCCACGGCCGGCATCGCCATCGATGGCACTTTCGTCAAGCTGGTAGCCTGGTACGACAACGAGTACGGCTATACCTGCAACATGATGCGTTTCGTCCGTCACGTGGCGAACAACTGATCGGAGCGTGGGAGCATCTTCGGATGCTCCCACGTTTGTCATTGCCTGTTTGAAGGTTCAAGCCGGCAGCGGCAAACGTCTCAGCCGACCATGTCACGCGCCTGCCCTGTCTCAGGGTCAGTGTGCGTTTTTTATCAATGCAAAGGAGTAAATCATGTCCGTAATCAAAATGACCGACCTTGATCTGAAAGGCAAAAGGGTACTGATCCGCGAGGATCTGAATGTCCCCATCGTTGACGGCGAAGTGGGCGACGATACGCGCATCCGCGCCAGCCTGCCGACGATGAAGCACGCGATCGAGGCCGGTGCCAGGGTCATGGTTTGCTGCCATCTGGGCCGCCCCGTCGAGGGTGAATATGACGAGCAGTTCTCGCTGGCGCCGGTTGCCCGCCATCTTTCCAAACTGCTGGGCAAGGAGGTTCGCCTGATCAAGGATTATCTTGATTCCGCACCCGAAATGGCCGATGGCGAGCTGGTGCTGCTGGAAAACATCCGCTTCAATAAGGGCGAAAAGAAGAACGACGAGTCGCTCTCCAGAAAATACGCCGCACTGTGCGACGTCTATGTGATGGATGCCTTCGGCACCGCGCACCGCGCCCAGGCCTCGACCCACGGCGTCGCGCAGTTCGCCCCCGTAGCCTGTGCCGGCCCGCTGCTGGCCGCCGAACTGGATG
Source organism: Zetaproteobacteria bacterium (assembly GCA_021545625.1). GTDB lineage: Bacteria > Pseudomonadota > Zetaproteobacteria > Mariprofundales > Mariprofundaceae > JAJRVH01. Next base: position 415 of record JAJRVH010000252.1, on the reverse strand, counting down.
CGCTGGGTAAGGCGCTGGACAACCCGGCCCGCCCGATGGTTGCCATCGTCGGCGGCTCCAAGGTTTCCACCAAGCTGACCGTGCTCGAATCGCTGTCCAAGGTCGTCGATCAGCTGGTCGTTGGTGGCGGCATCGCCAATACCTTCATTGCGGCGGCAGGCCACAATGTCGGCAAGTCGCTGTACGAGGAAGATCTGATCGACACCTGCAAGAAGCTGACCGCCGATGCCGAATCACGCGGCGGCAGCATTCCGGTGCCGAGCGATGTCGTCTGCGGCAAGGAATTCTCGCCAACGGCCGAGGCCACGCTGAAGAAGGTCGCCGACGTTGCCGATGACGACATGATCTTCGATATCGGCCCGGATTCCGCCGCCGGGCTCGCGGAGATTCTGAAAAAGGCCGGCACCATCGTCTG
>JAJRVH010000251.1 GCA_021545625.1 Zetaproteobacteria bacterium | reverse complement strand
GTCCCGATGCCCTGTACCGCATCAATCTCAGGGCGCGCTGCATCACCCGCGTGCTGGTTCGCTTGCGCGAGTTCAGGGCTTTGTCCTTTCCGGAGCTGTTCAATAAGACCCGGCTGGTCTGCTGGGAGAGTTATCTTGCTCCCGGCCAGCCGGTTCATGTGCGGGCCTCCTGCCATCGTTCGAGACTGATGCATTCCGGGCGCGTCGAACGGGCGGTTGCGGATGCGATCGGCAGGCGGCTTGGAGCGGATGCACCCTTGCAGCAGGGGGCTGGCGGCGATGTGCAGCGAATCATGGTGCGCATGGACGGTAATGTCTGCACCATCAGCATCGATGCGTCCGGGGAACGGCTGGATCGCAGGGGATACCGGCTGCATGCCGGCATGGCCCCGGTGCGCGAAACCGTGGCGGCGGGCATTTTGCGCTGGATGGAGTGGGGTGCGGATGAGGCATTGCTGGTGCCGATGTGCGGTTCGGGCACCTTCGCCATTGAAGCGGCGTTGATGGGGCTGGGGCGTACGGCGAACCTGGAGCACGATTTCGCGCTGTTGCACTGGCCTTCCCTGAACAGAAGACGTTGGCAACGAGTGTTCGAGCGGGCCGCGGGCCTGGGGAGGGACAGGCCCTTGTCCATTGCTGCCAGTGATGTCGATGCGGGTATATTGAAGCAGGCGCGGATCAATGCCGGTCATGCGGGTGTTCTGGAACATATCCGTTTTTCGCGGCAGGACGTCCGGCATATGCCTGTGCCGCAGGGCGGCGGCCTGATGATCTGTAATCCGCCTTACGGCGATCGCATCGGTGGCGATGTGAGAGGTCTTTACCGGTCGCTGGGGACGTGGCTGAAGGGATGTCCGCAGGGCTGGCGCATGGCGGTCATGGTGCCGGACCGGGTATGCGAAGCGGCACTCGGCATGGTTTCCGAGCGCCGGCTGAGGCTCCGGCATGGCGGCAAATGGGTGAATGTGCTGCACCTGCGCTCGGAGGCCGGCTGAAATGTTTGGCCAGACCATCATGCACTTTGCTAGTTTGCCGCCATGAAGAAAACGCGATCGACCTCATTCCCTGAGAATATCAGTCACCGACTCGCCGGCATGCAGCCGGCCTGGCTGTTGATGCTTGTGCCTTTGTTGATGCTGTTGCCGATGCTGATGGTGCGGGTGTTTCCGTTCGTTGCCCCGAACGAGGAACCGAAGTGGGCTGTGCTGGTAGTGTGCGGTATGCTGATGGGCATGGCGCTGGCATGGCACTGGTGGCGCTCCGGCAGGGCGTTGTCGATGGCCGTTACATGGCCCGGCATGCTGCTTTTTCTGTTTCTGTTATTGCTGGGCATCGGCATATGGGGGGCGCCGAATCCGGTCGAAGGTCTGATCCGCTATACTTTCTGGCTGATATCGGTGGCGGTGTTCCTGACGGCCGCATGGGCGATCAGGAGCGAGCCACGCTGGACTGGAGCCTTGTCCTGGTCGGTTTCGGTTGCAGCTCTCGTTTTTTCGCTGGGTTACTGGTACGGCTATGTGCTGGACTTCGGCAAGCCGGGTTACAATGTCAGCGTGCTGTTTTCCCCGATCGGGCATGTGAACTTCACCGGCGACGTGCTGGTGGTGTTGCTTCCGGCCCTGGTCTGGATGCTGGCCGCGAAGGCCAATCCGATTCTCAGGGTGATGAACTGGTTTTCTGTGTTCACGATTGCCACGCTGCTGCTCGTGGCCGCCAGCCGGGGAGCGCTGGGAGGGCTGGTCGTCGGTACGCTGCTGTTTGTCATCGTGGCGTTCCGGCATCTGAGGAACGTGTTCCGAAAGGGGAGGCCGGCTTTTCCCGCCTGGCTGCCTGTGGTGTGGGTAACGAGTGCGTTGCTGGCCGCCTTTATCGTCAACAGTTCGCTTCCCTATCATTATCGTGAACTGGTACGTTTGTCGGGAACGCTCGAGGCCGCGGCGGAAATCACGCAGGCCAAGCAGCTCACGCCCGGCGCAGCACAGCCGCCGCTGGCGGATTTCTGGGCCGCCATGTATCCGTTGCTGACAGCCAGAACGCCGATGTATGCGTCGGCGATGGCCATGGCGCTGGATGCGCCGTGGCTGGGGCAGGGAACGGGTAACTTCCCCTTTGTTTACCCGGCATGGAGCAACCGCTTCCCCGATTTTCGCGATCCCCTGAGTACGGAACGCACCTTTACCACCAACCCGCATAATATCGTTCTGCAGCTGGCGACCCAGAACGGCTGGCCGGCTACGTTGCTGTTTCTGGGGCTGTTGCTGTTGCTGTGGTCCGGCTTGGTCCGTTCGCTCTGGTGCGCATGGAACGGCTGGCATGCCGCCGGTCTTGTCGCCGTGACAGCCGCCATGTTCGATGCGATGTTCAATCATGTTTTCTACAATCCGGCCAGCATGTTTGCGTTTGCGCTGTTTGCCGGCGCGTGGTGGGGCAGCCTGCAAGACATGGGCGGGCGGCCCGCATTCAGTCTGACGTGGCCGTGGACCCGGCCGCTGGCGCTTGCCGCGCTGGTGTTGACGCTGCTGCTGGCTGTCTGGCCGCTGCGCTGGGTGGCCTCGGAATGGCATGTGGGGCAGGCAATGGCGCATGCGCGTCAGGCGCAGATCGCCAGGGCGGAATACGAAAAGGCCTATGCCCTGGATCCGTATAATTTCAGGGCGGTGTTCGGCGTCGCGCAGACCGCCTATGCGGACAGGCACTATGACCAGGCGATCCGCTATCTGAAGGAGTTCGAACGCATTTATCCCTACAACCCTCCGGCGCTGAATATGCTCGGTGCAGCCTATATGATGAAGGGGGACAGGCTGCACGCCCAGCAGGCATTCGAGCGGGCCGTGCAGGTGCTGCCCGGTTTCCGGATGGCGGAGCAGAATCTGCAGCGCCTGTTGATGTTGCAGAACCAGCGGAAGAGGAGCTATCGGCAGCAGTTGCCGGCTTCCGGCCGTTGACCTATTTGAGAAACTTCAGATAGGCCGGGTTTTCCGACTCGTCGACGTAGGGGTAGCCCAGCGCATCAAGGTAGGCTTCGAATTCCGCGCGTTCCACCTCCGGCACCTCGACGCCGGCCAGCACGCGTCCGAAGGCCGCGCCATGATTGCGGTAATGGAACAGCGAGATGTTCCAGCGCCCGCCGGCGCGGGTCAGGAATTCCAGCAGCGCGCCGGGCCGTTCGGGAAATTCGAAACGGTACAGCACCTCGTCCCTGACCAGCGGAGCGTGGCCGCCGACCATGTGGCGGATATGCAACTTGGCCAGTTCGTTATCCTGTAGCGAAAGTACCGCAAGCCCCGCCTGTTCCATCGCCTGCCGGATGGCCTCGCTTTCGGATGCCTCGCGGATGCTGATGCCGGCAAATACATGCGCCTCCTCGCGGCTGGAGAGGCGGTAATTGAATTCGGTGATATTGCGGTCGCCGATGATGCGGCAGAATTCCAGAAAGGCGCCGGGCCGTTCGGGGATGGTAACGGCAAACAGCGCCTCGCGCCCTTCGCCCATTTCGGTGCGTTCGGCGACATGGCGCAGGCGGTCGAAGTTCATGTTCGCGCCGGAATTGATCGCCGCCAGTACCTGTCCGTGGCAGCCGGTTTCCCGGACATATTTCTTCAGGCCGGCCACGCCCAGCGCGCCGGCCGGCTCGACGATGGCGCGGTTGTCATCGTAGATGTCCTTGATGGCGGCGCAGATCTCGTCGGTGTCCACAAGCAGGATGTCATCGACGTAGCGGCGCGCCAGCTCGAAGGTGTGTTCGCCGACCTTTTTGACGGCCACTCCGTCGGCAAAGATGCCGACCTGATCCAGCGTGATGCGCTGTCCTGCCCGGATCGAATCGTGCATGGCAGCGGAATCGACCGGCTCGACGCCGATGATCCTCGTGTCCGGGGAATGGTGTTTCAGATAGACGGCGATGCCGGCGATCAGGCCGCCGCCGCCGATCGGGACGAAGACCGCATCGAGATCTTTCGGGGCCTGGCGCAGCATTTCCTCGGCGATCGTGCCCTGACCCGCGATGACCAGCGGGTCGTCATAGGGATGCACGAAGCTCATGCCCGATGTTTCGCAAAGCCTGGCGGCATGTTCGGATGCATCGGAATAGCTGTCGCCGGACAGCACGACGCTTGCCCCCATGCGTTCGACGGCCGACACCTTGATATCCGGCGTGGTGCGGGGCATGACGATGGTCGCCCGGATGCCCAGCCTGTGACTGGCCAGCGCCACGCCCTGGGCATGGTTGCCGGCCGAGGCGCAGATCACGCCGCGCGCCCGCTCTGCATCGCTGAGATGGGCAATCCTGTTATAGGCGCCGCGCAGCTTGAACGAGAAAACCGGCTGCATGTCCTCGCGCTTGAGCAGCACCTCGTTGTGCAGCCGGGCCGAGAGTTTCGGCGCCAGCTCCAGCGGGGATTCGACGGCCACGTCATAGACGCGTGCTTGTTCGATGGCATCAAGGTATAAATCGCTCATGGGCGGCTTCTACCATGAAGATGACCAGGATTCGAGTTTGGCGATGGCGCCGGGCGGCCTGTTGGACCGCGGCCTGGCCTATGGCGAGGCCTGTTTTGAGACGATGCGCGTATGGCATGGCGATATATTTGGCTGGGATGCGCATATGCAGCGGCTTCGTCGCGGCCTTGAATCCTTCGGTCTGTCGCTCGGCGAGATGGATATCCGGCATATCCGGCACGCCTGTCTGGCAGAGGCGGAATCCGTTGGCGATGACGTGCTGCTGCGGGTGACATTGAGCGGCGGCGAGGCCACATGGGGCCTGCTTCAGCGGGCCGAACGGATGCGCGTGCATCTGCAGGCGACGGCCTTTCATGCGCCCGGGCCTGCCAGCCTGCGCCTGCAGCCCTGGCCGTTTCCGCTGAAGGAAAAGCCGGCCAAGTATTGCGCTGATTATGCCGAAACCCTGCGGGCCCTGCGCGGAGAGCCGGATGCCGAGGTGCTGTTTGCCCGCGAGGATGTCCTGCTCGGCGCGGCCACGGCCAGTGTGCTGCTATACATGGATGGGGCATGGCATACCCCGGCCGGCCCCGGCGTGCTGCCCGGCATTGTGCGCGCTTACCTGATCGAGCGGGGGCTGCTGAATCCCGGCTCCCTGTCTGTCCGACATCTGCGAAGGGCCGAAGCGGTATTGCTCAGCAACAGCGGTTTTTTCCTGCGTCCGGTCACCGGCCTGTGCCTGTCCGGCGGAGAAATGCTGGCCTTTGATTCTCCGCACCCGGCGTATGAGCCGCTGGCTGCCGCGTTGCGTGGCCAGCCGGGCGTGCCCGGGGCAGTGCTGCTGTGAGGCGTCCGGTGCGCATGTTGCTGCTGGCCGTTGCCGGGCTTCTGCTGGCCGGGCTTGCCGGCGCTGGCTGGCTGTATATGAAACTGGACGAAGCCCTGGCGCCGCCCGCGCCGGTCGAGGTGAATATCCCGCGAGGTGCTTCCTCGTCAGCCATTGCGCAGATGCTGGCCGAAAGGCATGTGATCGACGCGCCGCTGCTTTTTCGCCTGTACGTGCGCTGGACGGGCGAGGCAGGGGCCCTGCGCAGTGGCTATTACCGTTTCGCAGATCCGGCCTCCCTGCGCGATGTCGTCGGGCGCCTGACCGCCGGCGATGTGATGCATTTCCAGGTGACGATTCCCGAAGGGTTGCGCAATGACGAGATTCTGGCCCTGCTGGCTGGCAGAACCGGTCTGTCGTTGTCGCTCTGGCAGGATGCGTTGCAGGCGCTGTTGCCGGATGCCGCCGAGGGAAGGCTGTTGCCGGAAACCTATCAATATACGAAGCCGGTCGATCCGAAGCGACTGCTGCGCGCGATGCTGGTTGCCCAGCGGCAACTGCTGTTGGAGCTGGCCGACAGCGATGCCGAACGCCAGCGATTGCGCATCATTGCCTCGATCATCGAAAAGGAGACGGCGCTGGCCGAAGAACGGCCACTGGTGTCGGCGGTGATTTACAACCGCTTGAAACGGCATATGCCGCTGCAAATGGACCCGACCGTGATCTACGGTATCTGGAAGACGCAGGGAAGCTTTTCCGGCAATATTCACAAACGGGATCTGCTGAGGGATACGCCGTGGAACACTTACACGAGGCGCGGCCTGCCACCGACGCCGATCGGCAATCCGGGCGCGGCATCACTGCGGGCAGCGGCCCGGCCGGCCGATGTGGACTATCTTTATTTTGTCGCCGATGGCACGGGCGGGCATCTGTTCGCCTCCACGCTGGCCGAGCATCAGGCCAATGTCCGGCGCTGGGTACGCATCGAACGGCAGCGCAGGGGCAGGCCGTGAAGCCGGAGGATACGCTGATTATCGAATTGCGTCTGCCGGCGCGCCAGGCGGTGCTGTTCCAGGGGCTGCTGCAGGGCGAGGACGGCCTGGCAGTGATGCGCTGTTTTGATCCTCAGCATATTCGGCAGCAGTTATGGACGACGCCGGCGCAGCGGCGGGCCGTGATGGCATTTCTCGACAGCCTGCCGGAGGCGATGGGTGTTGAGGTGCTGGACAGCCGGATCTGGAAAGCCGAGAGGGAGTCTGAATGAAGCAGGGGCGTTTTATCAGTTTCGAGGGCGTGGACGGATGCGGCAAAAGCACCCAGCTTGCCATGGCCGGGGCATGGCTTGGGGAGCAGGGGCTTGAGGTCGTGATGACGCGGGAGCCGGGCGATACGCCGCTCGGAGCCGAGATTCGCAAGCTGTTGCTGGATGGGCGTTTCGTGCCCTGCGCCGAGAGCGAGCTGTTACTCTTCCTTGCCGACCGGGCCCAGCATGTGCGCGAGCTTGTCCGGCCGGCCTTGCAGCGGGGCGCATGGGTGCTGTGCGACCGCTACAGCGATTCGACACTGGCCTATCAGCTGGCTGCCAGACGGCTGGCGACGGATGGCAGTGCATTGCGGGAGTTGCTCGAACTTGCCGAATGCGGTCTGAAGCCGGAGATGACGCTGTGGTTCGACGTGCCGCTGGATATCGCGGCCGGGCGCATGCGCATGCGTCAGCAGGCCGGCGAAACAAGCACGCGCCTGGATGACGAGGCGGCGGACTTTCACCGGCGGGTCGCCGACGCGTTTGCCGCGCGGCATCGGGATGAACCGGAACGGGTGATCCGCATCGATGCAACGGCGGATATCGGAGATGTGCATGACAGGGTGCGCGCGACACTGGCCGGGCGCTGGCCGGAGCTGGAGCGATGATGCCCGTGCTGGGGCATGTCAATGTGGAACGGCGCTTTCTCGACGCGCTGCGGGCAGGCGGACTGCATCATGCTTGGCTTTTGCACGGCGTCCGGGGGATCGGCAAGCGCATGCTGGCCGATCGGCTGGCGGCCCTTGCGTTCTGCGGGAAGCGCACGGCCTGTGGTTCGTGTCATGCCTGTCGCATGCTGGCCGCCGGCGCGCATCCGGATCTGTTCCATGCGCAGTTACCGGACGGGAAACGCGATATCAGTATTGATCAGATCCGCGAGGTACTGGCCTTTCTGGCGCTCAGCGGCGCGGAAGGGGAACGGCGGATTGTGATACTGGATGAT
>JAJRVH010000017.1 GCA_021545625.1 Zetaproteobacteria bacterium | reverse complement strand
GGCTGCCGGAAGATTTCTCGCGCATCCGCGATGATATCAAAACCCTGCGCGATACCGCGCGCAACTGGCTGGAGCGGATCTGATGCGCTTCGTGTTGTTACTGATCCTGGCGCTGTTGCTGACCATTGCGCTGATTGCCTTTCCGGATATCGCCGATCAGGCACTCCGGCTGGAGGCGTTCGGCTGGGTATTCGAAACCAGACAGGGCGCCTTTATTGTCGCGTTGCTGGTGCTGCTGTTCGTCATCTGGTTTGTCCGCAGTCTGGTTTCGGCCCTGTTCGCCGGGCCCGGACATCTGTGGCGCTCGCTGCGCATGGGCAGTCGCAGGCGGCGGGAACAGAACCTGCGCGAGGCGCTGGCGCAGTGGCTGAACATGCGCGGCGATGCGGGCATCCGGAACCTGAAACGGGCCAGGGGCGTGTTGCCCGGCTGGCTGCTGGAACTGATGAAGGCCCTGATGACGCCGGCCAAGGATCAGCCGATGCCGGCTGCCGATCAGGATCCGCTGCTGACGGCCCTGATTGCCCGCATCGTGACGTCACCGAGCGCCCATCCGAGGCCCGACCTGGGTGTGCGCAAGGCGCATCTGGATGCCTGGCTCCATGCCTGGCCGGGTTCGCCGCTGGCCATGTCCCGGCTTGCCGATCTGGCGGAGGAGGAAGGCGACTGGCAACGGCTGGCGGAATTGCTGGAGGATGTCTGGAAGCGCGGTCACCGCTCCTCCCATGCGGTCAAGCCGCGGCTGGTGCGTGCGTATCTGGCGCTGGCGGAGCAGGAACCGGACCAGGCCCTGCCATATCTGCGCAAGGCCCACCGGCTGCTGCCGGATGACCGGGACGTGCTGGTTGCCTATGGTAGCCATTTGCGCGATGCCGGCGACGAGAATGCGGCTGTGCGTCTGTGGCGCTCCTGTCTGGAAAAGCAGGCCGATCTGGCGATCGCCAGGTTGCTGCTGGCTTCGCTGCGCAAGGATCCGATGCGGTCCTATCGCAAGCTTGAGAAAAAACGCGACGGCGAGATCAACGATGCCCAGCGCTGGTTGAGGGCCGAGCTGGCCCACGCGGGCGGTCTCGACGGCCTGGCTTTCGAGCAGATGGAGTCGCTGGCCGGAACGGCCGGGGATGCGGTGTTCGCGGCGGCGGCCTGGCAGTCGCTGGGCGACTGGTATCTGGCCAGTGACGAGCACGGCCAGGCGGCGCTGTGCTATCGGCGGGCGCTGACGGGCGAACTGGACAAGACGGAGAAAACCGTCTAAAAACAGGGTAACGAATGAGCGGGTCTCTTGATCCGCTGGCGGTCGCCGACGGGCGGCCGCCTGTCTTTTCGGGCGGTAGACTCTTGCGCTGTGCGCCGTCCCGTGTTCTGATATTCCGATGAGCGACACGGCCCTGCAATGGCAGCGCATTGCCCGTCCTCCGGAAGGTGGCGCGGTTTGCTTTGATCTGAAGGTCGAAATGCATCTCGATCACGGCGGCACGATCGGGCTGGATGAACAGGGCTTTGCGATCTGTTTTCGGGGGGCTTTCCGGGCATGGCGCAATCGTTGCCCGCATGCCGGATCGCCACTGGACTGGCAGCCGGGTCGCTTCTTTTCCGAAGACGGCGAACAGCTGCTCTGTCATACCCACGGGGCCCGCTTCGATCCGCTGGACGGCGCATGTCTGGCGGGGCCATGCCCGCGCGGCCTGGAGTCCCTGCCGCTGCGCGAATGCGGCGACGTGCTTGAGGTGCCGCTGCGGCTGGCTCAGTAAAACGAGCAGTCCTGAAGGTCGGACGCTACGAAGCCCTCGATGCGTTCAATGCCGGTGTCGATGGCGCCGTCGGGCAGCAGTTTCAGCCAGCGATAGCCGGGCGGGAGGTCGTCGAGCGCGAATGTGTCGTGACCCGGCCTGAACTGGATGCAGGTCGCCGGCGTACCGAGCACGCGAACATCGCCGCGCCTGATATCCAGCTCCTGATGGATGTGGCCGCACAGCACCGCCCGCACCTGCGGGTGTTTTTCGACGATACCCCAGAAGGCGTCAGCGTTGGCAAGTCCGATGTCATCCATCCAGCGGCTGCCGATGGCCAGTGGCGGATGATGCAGTGCCAGCAGCGCCGGGCTGTGCGGGTATTCGTCCAGCTGTCGGTCAAGTCGTTTCAGTTCATCTGCAGCCAGATGGCCGGCCACCTGTCCGTCGGCATGGGAGTTGAGGCAGATCACCTGCCATCTGCCGCCGTGCAGCGTTTCGCGGAACGATGACAGCGCGTCGAGCGCCGGGATCAGGCTGTTGCGTATCGCTCCCATGTCGGCATGGTTGCCCGGTGTCAGCATGAACGGCACCCGCCATGGCCTCAGCAGCCCGGCCAGTTGCCGGTAGCTGGCCGGCGAATGATCCTGCGACATGTCGCCGCCGAGCAGGATGGCGTCGGGGCCGGGGAAACGGCGGCGGGCCTTCTCGATCACGGCGGCACAGCTGGCCCGGGTGCAGATGCCTTTCAGCGTATGTCCGGGTGTGCCATACAGGTGGGTGTCGGTGATATGCAACAGCAGCATCGGCCGAACATAGCAAAGCGGCGGGGGCTGTCACAAGCGGCGGTTTCTCCCGCTGGCATCGCAGGCGCGGGCCAGAAAGTCCATATGATCCAGGCCGAAGAACATTTCCGGCCGGCCGCGTCCGTGCAGAAAGAAGGTCGGCACGCCGAAGGCACCCGCTTTCAGCGCGGTTCGGGTATTGGCCTCGAACGCGTCCGAATCGAGCGTCTGCCAGGCGGCCGGCAGCTGTCGCCGCGCGAAGATGCGCTGCAGCCAGTCCGGTTTTTTCGCATCGACTCCGCCGCTCCACAGTTCGTCGAACACGGCCCGGCAGAAACGGGTGCGTTTTTCGCCTTCCAGCGCGCCTGCGATGCGCAGTGCCGGCCTGCTGTCGAAGCTGCCGGGCATGATCATCCGGAACGGCACGTCCAGATAATCCGCCCAGCGTTTCAGGTCGCGCAGCGAGTAAAGCGCCTTGTTGCGGACATTGCCGGGCGGGATGTTGCCGGAAAGGTGGATCAGTTTCGGCAGATTGACCGGGAGCCAGCGAAAGCAGGCCCGGTGCTGTCGCTCGAAGTCCGGAATGCGGGTGGTGGCAAGATAGCTGTAGGGGCTGATAAAATCGAAATAGAAATCAATCCGGTTCACTGGTTTCTCCCGGCTCTTCGAGAGTGCTGCCGTAACCCTTCGGGCGGATGGCGACGGTATTGCGCACGCGGGTGCATACGCGTCCGTCGGCCCGGATATAGTTCATCGTGAAACAGGGGGTCGCCCGCTGCTTCTCGTCCAGTTCGCGGCGGATGGTTTCGCGCATGTCGTCGGGGAAATCGAAATGCAGCACGAGGTCGGAATTGCCGATGCGCAGAAAATCGAGCTCCAGCCTTTTGGTGGCCACCCTGTAGCCGGGAAACAGGCGCAGGCAGGCCAGCGCCGGCACCGGGTCGGCCAGGCTGGCCTGATAGCCGCCGAACATATTGCCGGCCGCATTGGCCGACACCGCGTTCAGCGGCAGGCGTATGCGCGCCCTGCGCCATTCGTCGTCCAGTTCGATGACCTTCACGCGCATCAGCCAGAAAGGCGGATACAGTTCGAAGCGTCGGCGCGGTGAAAGCATGTTCAGCCTGCCGAGCAGATGCAGAACGCTGCTTCTGCCGGCCATGGAGGTCAGCCTTGCGGGCGCCGGCGGCCGGAGCGCCCCGAACGGTTGCCGCGCGCGCCGCGGCGCGGGCCGTTTTTACGGCCGCCCGGCTGTTCGGCCCGGTCGCCTCTGGCCAGGCCTTCGGCAGTGGCCTGCGGGTGGGTCGGTTTGCCGATGTCAAGCATGTCGGCATCGATATGCCGGACCGGGATGCTGTGTCCGATATAGTCCTCGATATCGGGCAGGCCGAAGCAGAACCGTTCGCAGGAAAAGGAAACCGCGACGCCGGTGGCGCCGGCGCGGGCCGTGCGTCCGATGCGGTGTACATAGTTTTCGGCATCTTCGGGCAGGTCGTAGTTGAATACATGCGTCACGTCGTCGATGTGCAGGCCGCGGCTGGCCACGTCGGTGGCGACCAGCAGATGCAGCCTGCCGTTGCCAAAGTCCTCGAGGATGCGCATTCGCTTTTTCTGTCGCACGTCGCCGGACAGGATGCCGACGGCGAAGCCGTAGCGGGCCAGTTCACGCGCCACACGTTCGCCGGTGCGCTTTTCGTTGACGAAAATCATGCCTCGTTCGACGCTGGATTCGCGCAACAGGTGGACCAGCAGGGGCAGCTTGTCCTCCATCGCCGTGTGGTACATGAACTCTTCCACGCCGCTGGCCGTGACGTCGCCTTCCTCGGCGCGCAGCTTGACCGGGTTGTTCATGTGTTCGTAGGCCAGTTCGAGTACCCGGTGCGACAGCGTGGCCGAGAACAGCAGTGACTGGCGCTCGTCGTATTTCGGCAGCCGCCGCAGCATGAAGCGCAGATCCTTGATGAAGCCGAGGTCGAACATGCGGTCGGCTTCGTCGATGACCAGCATCTCGGCCTTGTTCAGCGAATAGACATGCTTCTTCAGATAGTCGATCAGGCGGCCGGGCGTGCCGATCAGGATGTCGACACCCTGTTCGAAGGCCTGTCGCTGCTTCTCGTAATCGACGCCGCCGTAGACGGTGTGCAGCTTTAGTATCGTATGCCTGGCCAGTTTCCTGGCGTCGTTGGAGATTTGCACGACCAGTTCGCGGGTCGGGGCGATGATGATGGCTCGCGGATGCTCAAGCCCGCGGCCCGGTTTCGGTTCGTGAGTCAGCAGCCGTGTGATAGTCGTAATCAGAAAGGTGGCGGTCTTACCGGTGCCGGTGCGGCCCTGGCCGGCGACATCCTGACCGGCCAGTGTCAGCGGCAGGGCGATCTTCTGTACGTCGGTGAGTTCGGTAAAGCCCAGTTCTCGAATGCCCTGCATCAGGGCGTCGGGTAGGTTCAGTTCTTCAAATCGGGTTGGTTTCATGGCGCCGATGGTACGCGCAATACGATTGCCATGCCAGATGGTGCTGATTAGTGTGCCGCGATAGTCAGGGCCTATGGCGCAATTGGTTAGCGCTACCGGCTCATAACCGGTTGGTTCCAGGTTCGAGTCCTGGTGGGCCCACCAGATCAAAAGGTCGCGCGAGCAATTGAAACGTGCAGTTACCTTGAGAGGATTGCAGATGACGCCGAGTCCAGACGAAGTCGCGGAGTTGTTGCGACGGGCCATTCCGGATGCGCAGGTGGACGTGCGCCTGTTTTCCGGCGACGACCATTTCGAGGTCGAGGTGTGGTCGCCTGCCTTTGCGGGAAAGACGCGCGTGGCCCAGCATCAGATGGTCTATGCCGCGCTCGGCGAACATATGCGCAAGGCCATCCATGCGCTGGCGCTGAAGACCGGTGTACCCAGGGAGCAAGCATGAGTGATTCGATACAGAAACAGATCGACCAGGTGGTGAGGAACAACGATATCGTCCTGTTCATGAAGGGAACGCCGGAGTTCCCGCAGTGCGGCTTTTCGCAGCGCGTGGCCGCCATTCTGTCCAGCTACGGCGTCTCCTACGCGGCCGTCAATGTGCTGCTCGACGAGGCGGTCCGGCAGGGTATCAAGGACTATTCGGACTGGCCGACGATTCCCCAGCTATATGTGAAGGGCGAGTTCATCGGCGGTTGCGATATCGTTTCCGAGATGCACGAGAGCGGCGAGTTGGCAGAATTGCTGGCACCGTTCAAGGTGGCGGACTGAGCGCTCTTGAGCCTTGCCGGAGCTTGAAAACGGCAGGGTAATACGCTATAACATGGATGCTGATGAAATTCACAGGAACCTTTCTGTTCTCCGTGCCGAGTGAGCCGGTCGATGCGATGTCGACGCCGCCGATGACCTGCAACCCGCAGGTTCCGGGCGGGTTGCTGCACTGATGCAGAGCACCAAACTTACCCATAAACTCGGCCAGCGTCTGGCGCTGACGCCGCAGCTGACCCAGAGCCTGAAGGTGCTGGCGATGAATGCGATGGAGCTGGAGAGCTATCTCGAGGAATGCATCGAGAGCAATCCGATGCTGGAGATCGCCCCGAATGTTGCGAGCGAGCCGGATGCCGCAGCCGAGCGGGCGCTGCAGATGGCCGAGCGCGACCAGTGGAAGGAGCAGGGCGACAATCGCTGGGAGACGATGTATGCCCAGTCCGGGCGCGACGACATGGTGGACCGGGAGCAGACATGGGAGGATGAACAGAATATCGCCCAGTCTCTGCACGAGCAGGTGGATCGCCAGCCGATGTCCGGGCTGTACCGCGAAATCGCCCATGCGCTGCTGGATTCGCTCGACGATGACGGTTATTTCCGGGCCGACCCGGATGCCTTTGCCGCTGATTTTCGGGAAAACATGCCCGATGCCGAGGTGGACGGAGCGCTGGTGGACCGGGTGCTCGAGGAGGTCGTGCATCAGCTGGAGCCGGCCGGCATCGGGGCGCGCGACCTGACCGAATGCCTGCTGTTGCAGCTGGATGACGATACCGATGACGACCGTCTGGCGCGGCGTCTGCTGCTTCATTTTATCGATGCGCTGACGGACAGCGACGAAGTGCTGGCCAGGAAGGCGGAGGTGGAGCCGGAGGAGATTGCCCGTGCCCGCGCCCGTATGCACCGGCTCGATCCGTTTCCCGGCCACGGCATGCACGGTGGCAGCAACTACTATATCCGGCCGGAGATCATCTTCCGTCGCAACCGCGATAACGAGATCGAGATCGAGATTCCCGGTTCGGGATGGCAGGGCGTGCGCCTGAACGAGCAGTGGGCTGGCCGCAACTGGACCGGCAAGGACAAGGAATTCATGGCTCAGGCGATGAAGGAGGCCAAGTGGCTGCTGCACGCGCTGGATCAGCGCAGCGAAACGCTGATGAAGGTGGCGCTGTGTCTGGCGAACCGGCAGCGGGCCTTTCTGGAATACGGCGTGCTGGGCCTGAAGCCTCTGACGCTGCAGGATGTGGCCGAGGAGGTCGGTCTGCACGAATCGACGATCTCGCGCGTGACCAACGGCAAGTATGCCGATACGCCGATCGGTATGATCGAACTGCGGCGCTTTTTTTCCGCTGGACTGCCGACACGCGGCGGTGGCACGATTTCGGTCTATCGTGTTCAGCAGCGGGTCAAGGCGCTGATCGATTCCGAGCCGCCCGGCCGGCCGATCTCGGATCAGGCGATCGCGGACCGCCTGCAGGCCGAGGGTGTGGAGATCGCGCGCCGGACCGTGGCCAAGTATCGCGAACAGTTGGGGTTGCCCCCGAGCAGCCGGCGCCGTCGTGCCGCCAAAGCACGGCTATCCGAAAAGAGGAGGTAGTATATGCAAGTTTCCATTACAGGT
Source organism: Zetaproteobacteria bacterium (assembly GCA_021545625.1). Lineage (GTDB taxonomy): Bacteria > Pseudomonadota > Zetaproteobacteria > Mariprofundales > Mariprofundaceae > JAJRVH01. The sequence goes on along the minus strand of JAJRVH010000017.1, from coordinate 426 downwards.
CGCCATGTCGAGCTTACCGATCCCATGAAGGAATATGTGCATACGAAGTTGCAACATCTGAAGCCGTTTTTTGACCATGTGGTGGATGTGCATGTTGTGCTTGGCGTGGAGAAGTTCCGCCAGCGTTGCGAGATCAGCATGCAGGCCAGCGGCATCAATATCCATGGCAGCCATGAAACCGAGGATATGTATGCCTCCATCGACGGCGCGGTCGACAAGCTCCGCCGGCAGCTCAAGCGCTATCGCGTCAAGCTTCAGCGCCATCAGGCTGCCGAGAAGAAGAGGAAGGCCCGCGAGATCAAGGTGTCACACCGGGTGCTTGATCTTGCCCATGAGGCCGAGGAGCTGAGCGAGGATCATCAGCCGGCCACGATCCGCCGCGAGCATATCGAGGCCAAGCCGATGAGCCTGGACGAGGCGGTGATG
>JAJRVH010000016.1 GCA_021545625.1 Zetaproteobacteria bacterium | reverse complement strand
TTCTGGTCGGGCCTGATGTCACGCTGGGGGACGGATGCGAACTGATTTCGCATGCCGTTGTCACGGGGCGCACCACGATGGGCTCCGGCAACCGGGTGTTTCCATTCGCCTGTATCGGACAGGAGCCGCAGGATCTGAAATATCACGGCGAGCCTTCCGAAGTCATGATCGGTAATGACAACACCTTTCGAGAAAACGTGACGGTCAACGCAGGTACGGAGGGCGGCGGTATGCTGACCCGGATCGGCAATGGTTGTCTGATCATGGCCTATGCCCATGTGGCGCATGACTGTCTGCTGGGCGATGGTGTCATCATGGCCAATTGCGCGACGCTGGCCGGGCATGTCACGGTCGATGACGGTGCCATTATCGGCGGGCTGGCGGCCATTCATCAGTTTTTGCATATCGGTAAATACTGCATGATCGGCGGCACGGCCGGCGTGAACAAGCATGTGCCTCCCTACTGTCTGGTGACGGGTGGTTACCGCCCGAGTCTGGCGGGGCTGAATCTGGTGGGGCTTAAGCGGCGCGGGTTTTCCCGGGAACAGATCCGGGCCATGAAGGAAATCTATCGTCTGTTGCTGCAGGAAACGCGCAACGAGGAACGTATCGAACAGGCTCTGGAACTGGCCGGCAACGATACCGATGTACGTTATCTGGTCGAGTTTATCCGCGATACGAAAGGCGGCATGACGCTGCACCGGCGGGATGCGGATATCTAGGTGATGGCGAAAAAAATCGGTCTGATCGCCGGTTACGGCCATTTTCCACTGGAGCTGGCCGTACAGCTGAACCGGGCCGGTTTCGAAATCCATTGCGTGGCGGCGCGCGAGGAAACATCGCCTGCGATCGAGAATCTTTGCGCTTCCACCTGCTGGCTGCATGTCGGCCAGCTCGGCGCCATGATCCAGTCCTTTCGACAGTCGGGCGTGGAGCAGGTCGTCATGGCCGGCAAGGTGCGCAAGCTGCACCTGTTCCGCAATTTCAAGCCGGACCTGACGGCACTCAGGGGATTGATGCGCCTGAAAGACCGTCGCGACGATTCGTTACTGAACATGATTGCCGGTTTACTGTCGGAAAACGGGCTGACGCTGATTTCGCAGCTGGAATATGCGGGCGATATGCTGGCCGGGAATGGCCATATCGCCGGCCCGGTGCAAAAACGGCGCATGAAAGAGATCGAGTTCGGATTTCCCCAGGCCAGGCAAATCGCCGGCCTTGATATCGGTCAGACCATCGTGGTGCAGGACCAGGCCGTGCTGGCGGTCGAGGCGATCGAAGGTACGGATGAGGCGATTATGCGAGGTGGCGGACTGGGTAGCGGCAAGGCCGCCGTGATCAAGGTGGCCAAACCGGGGCAGGATCTGCGCTTCGACGTGCCGGCGGTTGGCCCCGATACGCTGGAAACCATGCATGCAGCCGGCTGCAACTTTCTGGCGATCGAGGCCGGCCTGACGCTGATTATCGAAAGGCGGCGCTTCTGCGAACTGGCCGACCGGCTGCGCATCTCGGTTTATGCCGTCTCGCCGGATTAGGCAATCGCAGGTGCAGGGGCGTTCCATATTCGTCAGTGCCGGCGAAGTCTCCGGGGACCAGCATGCGGCGGCGGTTGTTGCTGTTCTACGGGAGCGCTACCCGGACTGTCATGTGGCAGGAATTGCCGGCGAGGGCATGCAGGAGGCCGGCTGCGAAATGCTGCGCGATATCAGCGAGCTGAACGTGATGGGCGTTGGTGACGTTCTGGCTGCGTTGCCGCGCATCCGGCACATCGAGCATTCCGTTCTCGGCTGGTGCCGCGAGCAACGGCCCGCACTTGCCATCCTGGTGGATTTTTCATCCTTCCACATGCGTCTGGGACGCAAACTTCGAGCCATGGGAATTCCCGTTCTGCATTATATCGCGCCGAAGCTATGGGCCTGGGGCGGCTGGCGTGTTCGCCGCCTGCGAGGCTCCCAGGATGCGCTGGCATGCATTCTGCCTTTTGAACCGCAATGGTTCGGCCGGCGCGGCATCCCGGCACGTTATGTCGGCAATCCGAGCGCTTTTGCCTGTCGGCATGGGTGGAGTGCAAGCGAGCTGAAGCAGCGTCTCGGCGTGCATGAGGATCAGATCCTGCTAGCCATGTTGCCGGGCAGCAGGCAGCAGGAAATACGCATGCATGTGCCGTTGCTGGCCGACACGCTGCGGCGGCTGAGTATGGATGATTCGCGCATACGCTGCGTCGTTCCCGTCGCGCCCGGCATACGCAAGGCCGACCTTGAACCGTTATGGCAGGCAGGCGCACTGGCCATTGATCGCCGCGATCCGGACTATGCGCTGCGAGCTGATGCAGCGGTCGCCGTGTCCGGAACGGCCACGCTCGAACTGGCGCTGTGGGACGTACCAAGCGTGCTGGTTTACCGCTCATCGGCAGTGATGATGTTTCTTGCCAGACATCTCGTACAGGTGAAATGCGCGGGGCTGGCCAATATCATTCTGGATGATGAGGCGGTGATGCCCGAACTGATTCAGAAACACTGCAATCCCGAAAATATCCGGCGGGAAGTGGCGGCCATTCTCCACGATGCCACGGTGGCGGCCAGACAGCGTCGGGGCTTTGCCGAACTGCGTCGACGGCTGGGAAACAACGACCCTGCGGCATGCGTGGCCGATATGGCGGCCGAGCTGACGCATATGTAAGGGAGAGATTGATTACGCCCGTATATGGCATCGAGGGAAGTCGGTCCGTCCTCTGCTTTTACCGGAACTTGACCCGTCAGGGGCATTACCCATAATGCGCGCCTGCATGACGCAGGGCCGCAGCGGAGGTGTCGATCAAATGCAGGGAAGGTGGCATGTCACATTGCGAGGCCTTCCGTCGGCCGGCCGAAGCTGGGATGAGCCGGTCCCGAAGCAATGGCTCGAGGACCGAGATCGCGGGAAGGTGGACGCCTTGTCCGGTCTGGTTTCGGATGTATCCTGGCAGGGATCGTTATGCCTGAATGGAGGCATATACCGGCTGCAGGGCGACTGGCAGGGCCGCATGATGCGCGAGTGCAGTCGCTGCAATGCGATGTTCGAGTGGCATATGCAGGGCCGGAATGAGCGCGATTATCGGTTGGGTGCTGATGCGGATGATGGCGAGGATTGCGAGATTCTGCCCGCGCCGGGCGCCATTGATCTGATTGATGTGCTGCGGGAAGATATCTGGTTGGCCTGGCAGGCGGATGTGCTGTGCAGCGAGTCGTGCAAGGGTTTATGCCCGTATTGCGGATGTGATCTGAACAGGGGAGCATGCGATTGCGGGAAAAAGAATAGCGACCATCCTTTCGCGGCTCTGGCCGCGCTGAAGCTGGACGCATAAACGCCCCGTGAGTGATTGTCGGGGCGAAGGAGTAGGAAATGGCAGTTCCAAAGAGAAAAACCAGCGCTTCCAAGCGTAATATGCGTCGTGCACATGATCGGATCGTGCCGGCCGGTATGTCCGAGTGTCCGGAATGCGGTGAAATGATGCGTCCGCATCATGTCTGTCCGCATTGCGGCAACTACAAGGGCCGTGACGTTGCGGCCGCCAAAGAGGATTGAAGCAGCAAGGTGCTGAACCCTGTCGGGACAGGCGATCCACTTGTCTGATACAGAACACCGGAAATCCGAAATGACGAGCGTCCCGGCCAAAAGCCGGGGCGTTCGCGTGCTTGTCGACGGGCATGGCGGGGATGATTCCCCTGAGATGGTCGTTGATGCGCTGGCGCTGGCGCTGAAGGAGCCCCGGCGGCCATCGTTGCAGCTGGGCATTGTCGGGCAGACCGAGGTGATCGGGCCGCTGTTAAGCGCCCGCTCCCTCACGGAGCAGGTGAAACTGATCCCCTGCAAGGACGTGATCGGCATGTGCGATTCGCCGGTTCAGGCCATGCGGCGCAAAAAGGATTCATCCATCCACGTGGGTGCCAGACTGGTGCGCGACGGCGACTGGGACGCGCTGGTCAGCGCCGGCAATACCGGTGCG
>JAJRVH010000250.1 GCA_021545625.1 Zetaproteobacteria bacterium | reverse complement strand
TAGGCCAGCGGCGCTATTTCGATGCGCCCCTGTTCGAGCAGCGCGTTCATCTTCTCAATACCGAGCATATCGGCCAGCGCATCAAACAGCGGCCGCAGATAGGGGTCCACCTTCTGCTGCAGGTCGCCCGGCAGAAAGCCCAGCCTCTCGCCCGCCTCGACGGCGGGACGCGTCAGGATGATGCGTTCGCTGCGGTTGCTGTTCAGCGCCGCGACCGCGGCCGCAACCGCCAGATAGGTCTTGCCGGAACCGGCCGGCCCGACAGCCAGCGTCAGCGTATGTCTGCTGATCGCCTTCAGATAACGGCGCTGATTCGGCGTCTTGCCGCGGATATGGCGGCGCCCGGCGATCAGCACCTCGTCGTCTTCCGTGTCCTGCTTCAGATCCCGCAATACGCCCTCCACGTCCAGATCGCTCAGTTCGCACTGCGCCTGCGGATGCCGCCGGCGATGCTGCTCATGTTCCTCGATCCTGCCGGCCAGACGCTGTATGGCCTGCCGGGCCACCTCGGCGCATTCGCCCTCGATCGTCCAGTGCCCCGGCTGGCCGAGCAGACGGACCGAAAAAAACGTCTCGATGCGGTGCAGGATACGGTTGCCCGGTCCGCACAGCTGCTGCAGCGAAGCCGCATCCAGCCCGTTCAGGTTCAGGGATATGCTCACCGGCGTTTATTCGGCAAGAACCAGCTCGCCGCGCAGCGACTGGCCAAAGGCCTGCGTGATGCGCACCGGCATGATCTGGCCGATCTGATGCGGCTGGCCGCGGAAATGCACGATTTTGAAATCGGGGGTATGGCCTTCCATGTCGCCGTCGTTGCGCCCCTTCTTTTCGACCAGCACATCGACGACCCGGCCGACCCTGGCCTGCAGGGCCTCCTGCGCCTGCCCGCGGACCAGATCGAGCAGCGTCTGCAGACGCGCATCCTTGACCTCCTCGGGCACGTCGTCGGCCGACTTGGCTGCCGGCGTGCCCGGCCGCGGCGAATACTTGAAGCAGAACGTCGAATCGAATCCGACGCGCCGCACCAGATCGAGGGTATCCTCGAAATCGGCATCGGTTTCGCCCGGATAACCGACGATAAAGTCGGACGACATCGCGATCTCCGGACAGTGGCGGCGCAACTCGTCGATAATCGCAAAATAATCATCGCGGGTATGGCCGCGGTGCATGGCCCTGAGCATTGCATCCGACCCGCTTTGCACCGGCAGGTGCAGATACGGCATCAGCTGCGGAATCTCGCCGAAGGCCACGGCCAGTTCCGGCGTCATTTCCATCGGATGACTGGTGATGAAGCGCAGTCGCCTGAGGCCTTCCACCCGCGCCACCGCGTACAGCAGCATCGTGAAATCCCATTCCTCGCCGTCCGGACCGATGCCGCGATAACCGTTGACGTTCTGTCCGAGCAGGCTGATCTCGACCGCGCCGTCGGCGATCAGGCCGGCGCATTCGTCGAGGATCTGCTGGACCGGCCGCGAGATCTCCGGGCCGCGCGTATAGGGCACGACGCAGAAGGTGCAGAACTTGTCGCACCCTTCCATGATCGTGACATAGCCGGACACGCCCTCGACCCTCTGTCTCGGCAGATGATCGAACTTCTCGATTTCCGGCATCTCCGTTTCGCTCAGGCGCACCCGGTCGCGGCGGATCTGTTTGATCATGTCGGGCAGCTTGTGATAGGTCTGCGGACCGAACACGATATCGACATAGGGTGCCCGCTTCTGGATGCGTTCGCCTTCCTGCTGGCCCACGCAGCCGCCGACGCCGATAATCATGTCCGGACGCTGCTCCTTGAGCTTGCGATAGCGGCCCAGCTGCGAATACACCTTCTCCTCGGCCTTTTCGCGTACCGAACAGGTGTTCATCAGGATCACATCCGCCTCTTCGGGCGTGCCAACCAGGCGCAGGCCGTAGGCCTGCTTCATCAGGTCGGCCATACGCTGGGAATCGTACTCGTTCATCTGGCAGCCGTAGGTTTTGATAAACAGCGTGTCGAGACTGCGAATGCGCGTCGGGGAATGGAGAATCGGGTCGGACATGGAAAGGGCAATGATAAGGGGGCGGATTTACAAGCGCAAATCCATCCCGCCGCGAAACGGCTTTGCACCGTCGATATACCTTCGGATCAGGCTGCCGGTCGCTTCGTGCGGCAGGCGTCGTCCGGGGCCGGAACGCAGCATCGCAGTCTTTCCCGGAAAAATCGCGCGGAGGGAGCCCGGCCTTAAAACTGGCTTGCGCCCAGCTGCGCGGCTAGGCTTGCCGGCGACTTTTTCCGGGAGTTTCCAGTGACCTTTCAGGACTTGATTCTTACATTGCAGCGCTTCTGGGCCGCGCGCGGCTGTGTGCTGCAGCAGCCCTACGACAGCCCGATGGGCGCGGGCACCTTCCATCCGGCCACCTTCCTGCGCGTGCTTGACGACGCGGACTGGCGCACGGCCTATGTGCAGCCCTGCCGCCGGCCGACCGACGGCCGCTACGGCGACAACCCGAACCGGCTGCAGCATTATTACCAGTTTCAGGTGATTCTGAAGCCGGCCCCGGAGAATATTCTGGAACTGTATCTCGAATCGCTGCGCGAGATCGGTATCGACACCGACGTGCACGATATCCGGTTTGTCGAGGATGACTGGGAATCGCCGACGCTCGGCGCCTGGGGCCTGGGCTGGGAAGTCTGGCTCAACGGCATGGAAATCACCCAGTTCACCTATTTCCAGCAGGTCGGCGGCGTCGAGCTGTCGCGCACGCCCGGCGAAATCACCTACGGCCTGGAACGGCTGGCCATGTACATTCAGGGCGTTGAAAATGTTTTCGACCTGACCTGGGTCGAGGACGAAGCCGGCAACAGGATCAGCTACGGCGATGTCTTCCACCGCAACGAAAAGGAATTCTCGGCCTATAACTTCGAACATGCCAATACCGGCTTTTTGCATCAGCAGTTCGATCAGGCCGAGCGCGACTGCAGGCATCTGGCCGACCACGCACTCTTCCTGCCGGCCTACGAGGAGGTGATCAAGGCCTCGCATGCCTTCAACCTGCTTGATGCGCGCGGCGCGATTTCGGTCGCCGAGCGACAGCGCTTTATCGGCCGGGTGCGCGGCCTGGCGCGCACCGTGGCGCACGGCTATGCGGGGGTGGAATCATGAGCAGACATCAGCCGTTAATGATCGAAATCGGCGTCGAGGAAATCCCCGCCGGCGTCGCGCCGCGCATGGGCGAGGCCTTGCGACAGGCCGTTGCCCGGCTGCTGGACGATGCCGCCGTCGAAACGTCCGGCATACGCATCGGCGTCACGCCGCGCCGCCTGTTGCTGCACATCGCATCCTGCCCGGTCATGCAGGCTGACCGCGAACAGGTCATCTGGGGGCCGCCGGAAAAGGTCGCCTTTGACGCCGACGGCAAGCCGACCCGGGCAGCCGAGGGCTTTGCCAGAAAATCGGGCCTGCCGGTTTCCGATTTTGAACTGGCCGACAGGGGTGATGGCAAGGGGCTGTATATGCGCGCCGTCGTGACAATCAAAGGGCAACCTGTCGCCGACATCATCGCCGGGGCCATGCCCGGCATCCTGCGCGAGTTGCCCAGCCCGAAACAGATGCAGTGGCAGGATGGCGAGCACCGCGCCGATGCCTTCATCCGGCCGGTGCGCTGGCTGGTTGGCCGCCACGGCGATGAGGTGCTGGATTTCTCGTTCGCCGGCATCCAGGCCGGCCGCCATTCGTATGCGCACCGCATGTGTCCGGATGCCAGGGGCGAAATCAGCGTCGAGGATCCTTTCGCGTGGCTGCAGGCTCGCATGGTCATCGCCGATCGCGACGAGCGGCGCGCCGCCATCGTCGAAGGGCTCAGGAATGCCGCAGCCGAAGCGGGCGTCAGGCTGGTCGAGGACGACGAGCTCGTGGACGAGGTCACCGATCTGACCGAATGGCCACATGTGATCACCGGCCGCTACCAGCAGGAATTCCTGAAGCTGCCGATCGAGGTCGCCCGCATCGAGCTGAAGCATCATCAGCGCTGTTTCTCGACCCGCGACGAGCAGGGGAACACGTCGAACGTATTCTTTGCAGTGGCCAATATCCGGTCGAAGAACCCGGCCATGGTCGCGCGCGGCAACGAACGCGTCGTCAACGCGCGCCTCGCCGACGCGATGTTCTTCTTCGAACGCGATCCGCAACAGAGTCTGGAGGCGCGGGTCGAAAAGCTGTCGGACATCGTCTTCCAGGACGGACTCGGCATGGTCGGCGATCAGGTGCGGCGCCTGCGCGGCTTCGTGCTCGACAATGCCGTCGCTCTCGGCGTTGATGCCAACACGGCCCAGCGCGCCGCCTATCT
>JAJRVH010000249.1 GCA_021545625.1 Zetaproteobacteria bacterium | reverse complement strand
GCCAGCGTGGCATCGTTATCCACGCTGTCGCCGTGAAGCACGCCGCAGTGCCCGTGTTCGGTATATTCGCAGAAACAGGCGTCGGCGATCACGATGGTCTCCGGAGAGGCCTGTTTGGCGGCGCGAATGGCCTGCTGCACGATGCCGTTCTCGTCCCAGGCGCCCGAGCCGATCGCGTCCTTTGCGGCCGGAATGCCGAACAGGATCACGCCAGGGACGCCGAGTGCCTCAACCTCGCAGACGGCATCGCCGACGGCCGACAGCGGAATGCGCGACACGCCCGGCATACTGGCAACGGCCTTCGGCTCGTCGATCGTTTCGTCGACGAACAGCGGATAGATGAAATCGTCCACGGACAGAGTGCTCTCGCGCACCATGCGGCGCATGGTCGGTGAGCTGCGCAGGCGGCGGGGACGGATGACCAGATCAGGCAAAGACATATACAACTCCTCAGGTTTTCGTGGTGGCGCGGTCGAAATACTCGTCCAGCGCATCCAGCAGGGACTCAAAACTAGCGTCTTCGGCCACAAGCTGCACGTGCAGGCCCGCCTCTTCCGCCGCCCGTCCGATGGCCGGGCTCAGCACGGCGACCACCGGCCTGTCCGCCAGCGCCGCGTCGCCGATGCGGCGGACATAATGGCGGGCGGCCTTCGGACTGCCCAGCAACACCGCATCCACCGCGTTCTGTTCGAGCAGCCGGATCACGTCGCCCGCATCATCGCCAGGACAGACCGTCCGGTAGGCGCTGACGGTTTCGACCCGCACGCCGGCTTCGGCCAGCGCCGAGGCCAGCATCTGCCGCCCTTCGCGGGCGCGGAAGAAAAGCAGGCGCTCCGGCAGCCCCTGGGTGCGATAGGCATGCAGCAAGCCCTCCTGGGACGCCCGGTCCGGTACGATGGCCGGCTCCACGCCCCGCTGGCGCAGGGCTTCCGCCGTCGCCCGGCCCACGGCCGCGACCCGCCTGCCGGACAGGCGCAATGCGAAAGCGTCGACGACATCGGCGACGCCGTGCACGCCGTTGACGCTGGTGAACAAAATATCGGGAAAATCCGGCAACTGCCGCCAGGCCCGGCGGATCTCACCAGGCAGCAGCTGTACCTCCAGGCAGGGGAAACATATCGCCCGGGCGCCACGGCGCCGGACTGCCTCCCGCAACACCGCCATCTGGGCGGCCGCACGGGTCAGCAGGATGCGTTTACCATTCAGGGACGGGGCCATGACAAGCCAATGATGCAGCAAGACGGCCGCCGATGCCATGAAACGCTTGCCATCGTCGCCCGTTTATGGTGAACTATTAAATAAGGAAGAGGCTCATCCGGTCGTTTTCATCCCCATAGCGAAGCCATATCCGATGCTGTCACGGCATCGCTCCCGGTGAAACCGTCAAACGGTTTGATCGCATACGGCTTTCCCGGACGGGTCCGCAAACAGAGGTACAGGAACGACATGGCAACGAAAAAGATGAAGGAACAGGCGCACAAGGTACTGAAGGACGTATTCGGCTACGACAGCTTCCGGCCGTTGCAGGAAGACATCGTCTGCACGCTGCTGGAAAGCAAGGATGCGTTCGTGCTGATGCCGACCGGCGGCGGCAAGTCGCTGTGCTACCAGATCCCCGCCATCATCCGCGAAGGCACCGGCATCGTCGTATCACCGCTGATCTCGCTGATGAAGGATCAGGTGGATGCGCTGAACGTCTGCGGCGTGAAGGCCGCCTACTACAACTCGTCGCTGAAGGCCACCGCCGCCAAGGAAGTGCTCGAGCGCTTTGAGGCCGGCGAACTGGACATGCTCTATGTGGCGCCGGAACGACTGCTTTCCAAATCCTTCCTGCAGAAACTCGGACAGGTGAAGCTGTCGATGTTCGCCATCGACGAAGCCCACTGCGTCTCGCAATGGGGCCACGACTTCCGTCCGGAATATGTCCGCCTGGGCGAATTGCGCGACATGTTCCCCGACGTGCCGATGCTGGCGCTGACCGCCACGGCCGACGAGCATACCCGCGAGGATATCACCGAGCGGCTGGGCCTGAAAAAGGCCCGCTGCTTCGTGGCCAGCTTCGACCGTCCGAACATCCGTTATCTGGTCGCCGAAAAACGTCAGCCGCTGACCCAGATCCTGCAGTTCCTCGAAGGCTGGCCGAACGCCTCCGGCGTGATCTATTGCCTGTCGCGCAAGCGCGTGGAGGACCTGGCCGTGAACCTGCAGCGGCACGGCATCCGCGCCGCCGCCTATCATGCCGGCATGCCCGGCCGCACCCGCGAAAAGGTGCAGGAGGATTTCCTGCGCGACCGGGTCAAGGTCATCGTCGCGACCATCGCGTTCGGCATGGGCGTGGACAAGCCGAACGTGCGCTTCGTGATCCATCACGACCTGCCCAAGAGCATCGAATCCTATTATCAGGAGACCGGCCGCGCCGGCCGTGACGGCCTGGAATCCGAGGCGCTGCTGCTGTACGGCTCCGGCGACGTCAATCTGGTACGCCGGCTGATCGAGAATGTCGAGAACGTCGATCAGCGCCGCGTCGAGGTGCACAAGCTCAATTCGATGATCGGCTTCTCCGAAGCGCTGACCTGTCGCCGCCGGGTATTGCTCGGCTATTTCGGCGAGGCGCTGGACAAGCCCTGTGGCAACTGCGACATCTGTCTTGATCCGCCCTCCACCTACGACGCGACCGAACTCGCGCAGCTGGCCCTGAACGCGGTGCGCGAACTGAAGGGCGAACACGGCATGGGCTATGTCGTCGACGTGCTGCGCGGCTCGACCAATGCCCGCATCCGCGAAAACAAGCACGACAAGCTCAAGAGTCACGGCGCAGGTGCCGATATCAATGCCGACGAATGGACATCGATCCTGCGCCAGCTCGTGCATCACGGCTATTTCATTCAGGACGTCTCCCGGCGCGCAGCCATGCGGCCGACGAAAAAGGCTGAGCGCATCGGCACCGGCGAACCGATCATTCTGGCCAAGTATCAGCCCGGCATCCGTCGCCAGTTCAGGCGCCTGGGCACACCGCGGGACGAGGCGCTGTTCAAGAAGCTGGTCGAACTGCGCCAGCAGCTCGCCGACAAGGAGGATCTGCCGCCGCATGTCATCTTCAGCGATGTCACGCTGACCGAACTCAGCCAGAGCAAGCCGGGCAGCGATGCGGAAATGCTGAAGATCAGCGGCATCTCCCAGCACAAGCTGGAGCATTACGGCGAGGTCTTCCTGGAGGTGATCGAGGCGCATGCGAAATCCGCCGCCGCATCGTCGGAACAGGTTGACGGCAAGGATATTCCCAAGCTGATCGCCAAGGGGCCGGGCGCCAACGAAACCCAGACCTATACGCTGTCGCTGTACCGCAAGGGGCTGTCCGTGCCCGAAATCGCCGCCCAGCAGGGCGTCAGCGAGACGACGATCCTGAAACATTTCGTCGCCCTGGTACGGGCCGGCCAGTATATCGACGTGCCGGGCTATATCGGCGACGATTTCGACACGGTCATGGCCGAGCTCGACGATGCCGACCCCTATGCGTCGCTATCCGAGATCAAGCGCGACCTGTCCGTGGAGCTGGACAACGAAACCTTCCGCCTGGTCATGGCCTGGCGCGAAGCGATCGGCGTCGCCTGACGACAAAAACGCCCGCAGTATTGTCCGGCTTCCGGACAATACTGCGGGCGCTTCCTGCATCCCCGTAAGCCGGGGCCTGTCAGCGCGATCCGGTCAGAACAGCCAGGGAGCCTCCCGGCGCCGGCGTTCCTCGTAGGCCCGGATGTCGTCGGCATGCGTCAGCGTCAGGCCGATATCGTCCAGCCCGTTGAGCAGACAGTGTTTGCGGAAATCGTCCACCTCGAAATGCAGCACTTCGCCGGACGGCGTCGTCACCGTCTGCCGTTCGAGATCCACATCCAGCATATAGCCTTCATGCGCGGCACATTCGGCAAACAACCGATCCACCGTCGCATCGTCCAGCACGACAGGCAGGATGCCGTTCTTGAAACAGTTGTTATAGAAGATGTCGGCAAAGCCCGGCGCGATAATGCAACGGAAACCGTAATCCAGCAGCGCCCACGGCGCATGCTCGCGCGACGAACCGCAACCGAAGTTTTCCCGGGTCAGCAGGATCGACGCGCCCTGATAGCGCGGCTGATTGAGCACGAAGTCGTCGCGCCTGGGCCTGTTCGTGCAATCCATACCCGGCTCGCCGCGGTCCTCGTAACGCCATTCGTCGAACAGATACGGCCCGTAGCCGGTACGCCGGATCGATTTCAGAAACTGCTTCGGGATGATCGCATCGGTATCGACATTGGCGCGATCCAGCGGCGCGACCAGCCCTTTCAACGTGGTAAATGCCTGCATATAAACTCCTAGCTCCAGTCCCTGATATCGACAAAATGGCCGGCGATCGCCGCGGCCGCGGCCATGGCCGGGCTGACCAGATGCGTGCGGCCGCCCATGCCCTGGCGCCCTTCGAAATTG